>CALRTD020000012.1:0-22148 GCA_943371015.1 Synechococcus sp. UW140
CAAATGCTCTTAATTCTTGTAATGCAAACCGGCTCCGCTCGACATGACAAGTGCACTTGTTTTTTTGAAATGCAAATTGGCTCCGCTCGACATGACAAGTGCTCTTAATTCTTGTAATGCAAATCGGCTCCGATCGATATGATAAGAGCTATTATGTTTTGAAATTCAAATCGTTCAGTGGGTCAAGAGTATTGTTGAGTTGATTTGCGATATGTGCAATGAACAGTTGTGTTTCATGATTTTTTGCACTCACCACTTTACACTTTATACTCAACACTTTTCACTCAACACTTCACATTTTGCACTCAACACTTTACATTCAACATTCCCGCAGGGTTAAGCAGGAATGTAAATCAGCTTCTTGGTTTCAAAAAACGGATCTTTGAACCAATCGCTCAGGTTGTGTGATTCGAGGCGTTTGGCGACTGAGGTAAGTTCATCGCGGAGATCGCCGCCTTTGAGCAGGAGCCAGCCGTTGGGCAAACCATTCATGCCTTTGCGTGAAATGAGTTTGGCCGACCAGCGGTGAATATCGGGCCAGGGAGCTACGGCGCGGGAAACTACAAAGTCGTACTGCGCTTTCAGTTCTTCGGCTCGGATTTGCTGAGCGGTTACATTTTGCAGTCCAAGTGCTTCAGCAACTTCGGTAACCACTTTAATTTTTTTGCCGATTGAATCGACTAAGTGAAACTGTGTCTCAGGAAAAAGTATCGCTAACGGAATGCCGGGAAAACCTCCGCCGGTGCCAATATCCAGCACTTTTGTGCCCGGCGTGAAGCGGATAAGTTTGGCAATGGCTAAGCTGTGCAGAAGATGATGGGTAAAAAAATTATCCATGTCTTTGCGCGAAATCACATTGATTTGTGCATTCCACGTAGCATATAACTCATGAAGCTGTGCAAACTTTGCAGCTTGTTCGGGAGTTATGCCGGGGAAAAAATCAGAAACAGTTGAGTTGCTCACAGCCTTTAAATCTTGCCCTGTGTATTTTTGAGCACATTGCCCAGAAACTCACGGGCGCGGAATAATTGTGCTTTTACAGTTCCAAGCGGAAGATCAAGTTCCTTTGCAATTTCTTCGTAGGAAAGTTCTTGAAAATAGCGCATCTCAATGAGTGTGCGGTAGCGCGGCTTCATTTTATCGACAAGGTCGCGAAGCATGGCTATTTTCTGCTTTTTCATTACACTTTCTTCCGGATCAAGCATCTCGGAACGAAGGTCGAGCACAAGTTCTCCGCCTTCATCATCGCTCATTGGCTGATCAATGGAGAACGTATTCTTGCGCTTGCGGCGGATAAAGTCGATGCAATTGTTGGTGGCAATCCGAAACAGCCAGGTGCTGAATGCGTAGTTTGGTGTGTATTGATTGAGGCGCTTAAACGCTTTGCCAAATGCTTCAACCGTAAGGTCTTCAGCATCGTCTTTGCTGTTCACCATTTTAAGCAGCATGAAATAAACCGAGTCACGGTAGCGTCCCATCAGTTCGGCATACGCACGCTGATCGGAGCCTTCGAGGGCACGTTTCACTAAACGATAGTCGTGAAGTGCCTTATCGGATAAATTTTCGTTCTCAATTACATCATCCATTTCCGCCTGCGTTGAAATATTCCGGCAAATGTAAGTGCCGGGTAAAAAAAGAGGAGAAAAATTTCGACGAACGGTGTTAGCAACAACAGATCCCGTTCCCCAAGTTTCTCCATAGTTTTCTTAAAGATAAACATTTGCAGCAGCATACGCAGCATCAAAATGCCAATTACGACGTAAGGCTGAAAATTCAGGACGAGTGCCGCGATAAAGCTGCCGAAAAATAACCACTGACTCATTACATAATTAATGAGCAGAAACTTGTGTCCGAATTTATAGCGTTTGCCGGTACTCAGGTGGCGGCGTTTCTGCCTCCACCAGGCTGTAAATGTATGCTCAGGAACCGAATGTGTGAAACTTTCGGGATTAAGCTCAACCCTAGTATTGGTGCGGGTTGCGGCTTCATTCACAAACAAATCATCATCGCCCGAAAGAATGTGGTAGTGCGAAGCAAAACCTTTGTGCCGATAAAATAATTCTTTTTTATAAGCGAGGTTACGACCTACCCCCATATAGGTAACCCGAGCCAGGGAAAACGAAAGGTATTGCAGGGCAATAAAAAACGCATCAAACCGGATAAGTTTGTTCAGCAAACCCCGACGTTTTTCATAGGGCCCGTAGCCAAGCACAATCTCTGTTTCAGTCGTGAAATGTCCGGCCATATTTCGCAGCCAGTTGGTTCCGGCCGGGCGACAATCAGCATCGGTAAGCAGCAAATGTTCGTGTTTTGCGCCTTTTATGCCCATCATGAGGGCTACTTTTTTGCCGTGACTGTAATACTCATCCTCCTTTATGGTTACTATTTTAAGGTGCGGATGGCGCTCGGAAAATTCTTTTAAAATGTCTTCGGTATTGTCGAACGAGCAATCGTTTACCACAACCACCTGAAAATCGGGGTAATCTTGTGCCAGAACGAGCGGCAGGAAAGCGACAAGGTTATCATCTTCATTGCGTGCACAAATCACCACAGAAACCGGCGGCAATTGCTCTACGGCCTGTTTACCACGGTATCGGGCGAGGCGCAGAAAGAAAAACAAAAAGTAAAACAGCTGCACGGCCAGCGCAAAAACCAATATCCAGAACACAAGCATTCCGGCCGAAAACTGTAGAAAAGGTGCGTACCACATAAACAACGAACAAAAGTAACCGCACGCTGCCCGGCGATTCTGCTTTACCGGAAAAGGAAATCAACAAAGAAATTAACAAATACAAGGAAATTCAGATCATTTGCCCAGCTCAGCATGTATGTAGTTCACCTTCAACGATAACAAGCGGCACAAGAAAAAAAGCTGAATCCCCGAAACCCGTTTCCGGAAATTGGAAACGGGTTTCGGGGCAAAATTCATCGTTTCAGGCGCTGTCTGGTTTAAAAACAGTGCGATGTACAACTCTTGAATTATTCAGCAATCAGAATCGGCACCTGCTGATCTTCGTAGCAATAATCGGCAATGCCGTACTCTGTGCAGGTATATACCGGAACACCGCTTGAGTTGTTTACAACAGATACATTTTTAGCTACAAGTTTTCCGGCCACAATCTGCAGTACGTTGCAGTTGGGATTAAATGCCCAGTCGTAACGGGTAAGTCTGTAATTGACCTGACCCACATTGTAGATAACGCCAGCTTCAAGATTATTATTCAGCCAAATGTCGAATGCACCTCCCAGTGTTTGGTTACCGGCAATCATAGCAAAAGATGAATTGCCTCCCGAATTACTTACAAATTGTGTGTAAGGAACACTGGTTATTGTTTTTACAACGGAGCCCGGCCCACCTGTACAGCTGGGCGACTGAACAGCAAAATCGCGGTTTTCAGTACCTACATCTCCCGAAAGCATGATACCTGCCGACGAGGATTCAAGTTTACCATACAAACGCCCGTCGTTCCTGATGTGCAGGTTACTGAAGGTAAGATAAATGCCCTGATACCAAACTCCGTATACACCCGGAGAAATTTCATTAAGCTTGGTATACCGGCACGAGCCAGATACACGCTGCTGCCCCTGCGGTGCTTTACCGGACAGTGTTTTCGCCTCTGGCAATTCGGTTTTGCTGCATGATGAGCCAAGCAACATGGTGAGCGCAGTTAAACTGCTTACTAAGATACGTTTCATCACTTTTCTTTTTAGGTTAATGTTTTATTTAATTAAATTGTTATTTCAGAAATTAATCAGCCAAGAGAACCTGAACAAAAATATCAAGCAGCCTGAAATGGTTTTCAATATTGACTCTCGCATTAATCAATTACAGTACAATGATAGACTGAGTAATCACAGATCTTTTTTTTAGTTCATTAATAAGTATTAACGTTCATTAACCTGCGCTAATAATTAGCATTATTTATTAGTGCTTAAATTCAGCTTCATCAGCATCATTTCTTCCTCTTATTCCTTTAATCATTCTACCTTTGCCATTCAACTCAAAAAACAGCCGCTCATGTCTGTTCACAAAAAAGAAGTGAAGAAAGTAACCACCAACGTGCTTCAGGAAATGAAACGCAGAGGTGAAAAAATAGCCATGCTCACCGCTTACGATTATACTTCGGCACTCATTGTTGATGCTGCGGGTATTGATGTAATCTTAGTCGGTGATTCGGCATCAAATGTGATGGCCGGACATGAAACAACGCTGCCCATTACCCTTGATCAGATGATTTATCATGCTTCATCTGTAATCCGCGCTGTAAATCGTGCGCTGGTGGTAGTGGATTTGCCATTTGGCTCCTATCAGGGCAATTCAAAAGAAGCGCTCAACTCTTCGATTCGTATTATGAAAGAATCGGGAGCACACGCCGTAAAGCTTGAAGGCGGCCGCGAAGTGGTTGAGTCCATCAGTCGTATTCTTACTGCCGGTATTCCGGTTATGGGCCACCTCGGTCTCACGCCGCAATCCATCTACAAGTTCGGTACTTATACTGTGCGAGCAAAAGAAGATGAAGAAGCTAAACGCTTGATCGAAGATGCGCACGCACTCGAAAAAGCCGGCTGCTTTGCGATTGTGCTCGAAAAAGTTCCGGCTACACTAGCAAAGTTAGTGGCCGACGAAGTGCAGATTCCGGTTATCGGCATCGGAGCAGGTGGCGGGGTTGACGGTCAGGTGCTGGTGTATCACGATATGATTGGTCTTACCTACGAATTTCAGCCGCGTTTTCTGCGCCGCTACCTCAATCTTTACGAAGACATCAAAGGCGCTGTAGGGCGTTATGTGAATGATGTGAAAAGCAAAGATTTCCCAAACGAAAAAGAATCGTACTAAGCTGCGCAATGGAAGTTATTTTCGAAGATAATCACCTCATTGCCGTAAACAAACGCCCCGGCGAGCTTGTGCAGGGCGATAAAACCGGCGATGAACCACTGAGCGAATTGCTCAAGCGATGGCTCCGCGAAAAATACAACAAGCCCGGCGATGTATTCCTCGGCGTTATTCACCGTCTCGACAGACCTGTGAGTGGTGTTGTGTTGTTTGCCAAAACCAGCAAAGCACTTGCACGCATGAACGAACAGTTCCGTGAGCGCGACATCAAAAAGATATATTGGGCCGTGGTGTGCGCGCCTCCTGAAGCTCCTTCGGGCAAGCTGGTGCACTGGCTCCGAAAAAACGAAGCCACTAACAAATCATACGCATCCGATTTCGAAAAGCAAGGCCATTTGCGCTGCGAACTCGACTACAAATTGCTGGCAGCATCAGACCGTTACTACCTGCTTGATATCAATCCGCTTACCGGAAGGCATCACCAGATCCGCGTGCAGTTGGCCAGCACCGGCTGCATCATAAAAGGTGATTTGAAATACGGTGCCAAACGCAGCAATACCGATGGCTCTATTCACCTACACGCGCGGCGACTGGAATTTATGCATCCGGTAAAAAATGAGCCTGTGGTGATTACTGCACAACCTCCGGTTGAGGATGCGGTTTGGAAGTTTTTGGAAGCGAATGTTGAGCAGTAGAATGCGTTGTGTGTGTTGTTTAAAGCAATACCGGAGCTCAAAAAAATTACTTCTCTAACTTTTTCTTGCCTTTGGGTAGTGGCAAAAAATTTTCGTTTGTAATCACTTTCTTACCTGTTTTTTGTTCTAAGGCTAATCTTGCATCTTTTGCAATCTTGCCCCCTTTCTTACCTGCTACAGCATTTTGTTCAACTCCCTTTGCTTTATCCGTTTCAGCTATTTGACGTGTCGAAAGTTCTGCCAAAGCAGTAAAAATCAACTCTGCTTCGGTCATGTGATCTCTTAGATTTTGCGACTTCAACCCTTTTAGATCTTTGTGTTTTTTTACTGTTAAGCCAGTCCATTCCTGATGAATGATATTGGTTAAAAATGCAAATTCATCTGACTTTTCTACACCACTCTGTTTCCAGTAGTCGGTAAGTTTATTTCGGGTTTCCTGCCCGGTCATGCGCTGCTGTATCCACTTTTCGCTTCGTCCTAATTTCTGCCAATTTTCCCGTGCTCTTTCCAAACCCATTTCAGGGTCTTGAATTTCCTGCATGCGTTCATAGCCTACTTTAGCCAACCATTGTTTAAAAGGTTCGGCTTTGGGCGAAGGAATGGACTGGATAATACGAAGCAATGACTGCGTTTCAGCAACATCTGTTTCTCTCATTTTACCGTCTGTTGCTTCCATTTTCAACTGTCGACAAATTGTCGACAGTTCAAGTCCATCCTCAGTTTTTACTCTTTTCTTCATTTTAAACCAATAATCTCTTGGATTTGAGCTATCGGTCAAAATTTCAACGACATCGATTACTGAGAAATACCACGTTTCAGTCATTTCATCCCAATGGGTGCGGACTTTTTTACTTTCAAATAGTTTAATGTTGGGCATAGTAAAGTCATTATTAATAAAGTCTAAATATAATATCGAACTTCCCGCAGAAGTGTGCTTTTTTGAATAAAAATTTAAAAATTATTGTGCCCTAAAAACCGGCATCGTAAAAGGTGATCTGAAATACTGTACCCAATGCAGCATTACCGTTTGATCAACTCACCTGAAAGTAAGTTGGCTGGAATTTATGCATCAAGTAAAAACGAGTCGGTGGTTATCACTACTAGAGCTGCGGTTGAGGATGGCGTTGGAAGTTTTGAGAAGCGAATATTGAGCAGTAAAATGCATTGTCTGCTTTGTTTAAAAGTTGGGCCTTGCACGAGGAACTGGACGGAATAACTCGGAATTAAAGATGCTGTTTCATGCAATAATCAAGAACTTTATTCGTAGATTAACATCATGCGGCAAATTCTATTCTTGCTTTTTTTAGTCTCAGTACCTGTTTACGCACAAGTAAACATTCTCGATTTCCGCGCCAACCCTGCCGGCGATGCACTCAACATTTCGTGGACCATTGGCCCCGGAAATACCTGCGAAGATCTCGAAGTACAGCATAGTACCGACTCCGTAAATTTTACCATGCTTTACCTCTACGCAGGCGTTTGCGGCGATGCCACTTTCTCGCAACAGTACAGTTGGACGCACAACACACCAGCCTGCAATCAGAAAAACTATTACCGGCTGTTTGCACGTACCGGCGGACAGCTGGGCGTACTCAGCACCGAGCATACCTGCCTTGGTAATGCCGGTTACCGCATTGTAGTTCGGCCCGATTTGCAGAGCATTGTAGTTTTAGCCAATCAGCAACAAAGCCGCACACGCGAGTTCGAACTTTTTGACTTACAGGGACGCATTGTGGCTAAACAAACACTTACTGAAGCCGAAACTATTATTCGTCTGCCAGCTGCGGCTTCGGGAGCTTTTGTTTTCCGCTTGCGCCGCGAAAACGGGGAGATTCAAACAGGGCGCATTGTAATTGCTTATTAATAACTGACGTATTGTAATTTATTCACATTTCTTCACGCCGCATATTCATCCCCGATGCTGCGTTTCACGTATATTTACATGCCGGGTTAATTATACCCGAATTATGCTTCTTCGCAAACTCGCATACTGGTCAACTTACACCGTAGTCAGGTGGCAATTCTTGCTTGGCATAATTGTCGCCTGGGCAGCATGGAAATGGCTGCACAACACCTTTCAAACACCTGACTCAACTCACTGGGAAATTCTTGAACAGTTTTTGCCGGTTGCCGGATGGATTCTTGCTGCCATCGGTGCATTTTCTGTTATCAGCGTTTTGAGTGCCTGGGTGTGGTTTGTGATCCGTTACCGAAACAACAAAACACCCATGCGTTTGCGATTGGGCGAAGGCAACACCGCCGAAGCTGGCCCTGTGCGTATATTTCTTCAAATCGGAGGCGTGCTTCGTCCGCTGTTCGGGCAAGTGCAGGCACGTCTGGTGTTTCGTGATCTCACCCGCTCATCCGTTATAACACTCGATCAAAATGTACGCGATGGCGGAGGAATTTTACGCACGGCAATTTCCGGCACAGCTAAAACCGATTTGTATAATCGCGGTGCCAGCGAAGCAGAAGAAATTCAGCTCCTGTTTATTGATCCGCTGCGGTTAGTGATCATGCCATTTACGATTGAGATGAGCCGGAAAGTAAATATGTTTCCGCGCAAATCAGACAACAACACTATTCCCGCACAACCGAACCGCACCGAGCAACAACTCGAACGCATTGAAACACCCAAGCGTGTAGAAGGCGAAATGCTGAGCTACAAAGACTTTGAATCTGGCGATGATGTGCGGAGGATTGTTTGGAAAATCTATGCCCGCAATGGTGAGCTTGTAGTCCGCATTCCGGAAACTATGGATCCGTATGCTTCGCACTTAGTGCTGTATGCAAGTTTCTACAATGCTTCGAGCAGCGCGGCGGATCTGGCGTTTGACGAACAACTGCTCAATGCATACAAAGATGTGGTTCGTCAGCTTTTAGACGGCGCGCAGGCAGGTGAGTATGCCGTGCGCCTTCCGGCCGATCAGCAGGTACACGATTTGCGCGATGAAACGCCGGAGAAAAAACTGCTCCTGCAAATTAGTTTTGCCAACTGGCAGCGCGATATGCCGCCCGCACAATTTGTCAATGTGCGCGATGCAGCTATGGTTTGCATTCCGTCTGTTACACCGGCTGCCGAAGTTGAAAAGCTGCTCTGGCAGCTGCCCGCCAATGTACCTGTTGTAGCTGTTCAGCTTTCGGGCAGTATTCCTACGTTACTGCAAATGCCGGCCAGCGAGTATTTCTTCAGCCGCTATTTACGTCCGGCCGAAAAACTGCGGCGTGCGTGGACGTTTGCCGGTTTGCGCCGCAAGCTTCGCGACAATGAAATGCAACTGGAAATGCTGCTCAACCGCCGCGGCAATTCACAAACAATAAAAGCACCCAAGCTATGAAACAACCTGCTCCTGCACAACGCTTAACGTTGCTGCTGCTTGTTGTGCGGCTGCTCACGCTGGTATTACCTACAGCTGTAGCCGGTGCTTTTGTGCTGTATCAGGCAAACATCTCTTACACTGCTCTTGATACCGGAATTCTTGCGCAAGCGGCCTGGTTTGCCGGTGCACTTACTGTAAGCTATATCATTTTTGCTTATCGCGGACGCATCATCGTGTTTACACCGCTGCTGCTGCTGGGGTTGTGGATTACCGGAAGAATTATCAGACAGTTACCCGGCGAGTTTGATGTGTTTGTGGCAGTAGCTCGTTTCGATCTGCACTCGGCACTGATTCTTGCAGGTTGGTTTACCGGATTAATACTTACACGATCACGCTGGTTTCTGGTGATTCCGGTTGCATTGTTTCTCACCGTTACTCTCGTCAGCATTTCCAACAGCCCCGAAAACTTAAGTCCCGAAGCTCTGCTCACCAATTTTCTGCCCACACTTATATGGGTATTCTACATGCTGTTTATGGCTCCGGCCTTGCAGGATTTAAGAGAAATTGATGGTAAACGCGGACTGAATTTAGTGCTCCGTACTGTTGGATTTGTGGCTGTTGTTGTGCTCACCTTTTTTATTGTTACCGAATCGTTTCGCGTAAAATTGGAAGAGAAGAAAGGTGAAATCACACAAAAAAATAAAGGCAGCGGCATTCCAAACGATGGTAAAGACGGAGAGAAGGATGGAGAGAAAGACGGGAAAGGAAAAAATGGACAAGGGAAAGGCGGGAAAGATGGAAAAGGCGGACAAAAAGGCGAGGGACAAAAAGGCAACTACAACGAGAAGAAAGGACTGCTTGAGCATCCTGTAAAATACGACAAGAACGGACAACCCATACAGCCGCAGCCCGGCGATGAAGGTTTGCGGCTGAAAGACACTATGCAGCTCGACGATCAGATGAGCCGCAATGATTATGTCATGTTCTGCGCACGACTTGATAATTTTTTCCCCGACGGAACACCTAAGCCTCTATACTTCGCCTATCATCATCTTTCAAAATTTGATCCGCAAAAAGAACAATTTATGCGCGATGTTATGGTTCCCTCGCGCGATGAAATGAATGTTGATCCGATGACGATTCCGCTGTACTCGACCGTAACCGACAGCAGTATTATACGGAACAGCCGTGCATCAAAAAAGCGAAAGGTTATTGAAGCCGAAGTGTATATGGCCAGCAATACATGGAAGCATGCACTGCTTGCACCGGCAGCACCCTTCTCCGTTCAAACCATTGCAATTGATAAAGGATTTGACACCACGTTCCAGTTTGCCTATCACGTTAAAAGTTATGCAACAACACTGACGACAACGTATGCCATGGAAAAGGCAGCATTTCTCCCCAATGTTGTCAGAGAAATTCAGGAAAGTTATAATGAACTCAATACTGTTGCCAACTACAATGGTACAGATCCTGCATTTTATAAATACTACACAGCTTATCCGCAAGGCATATTATTTGATTCGATACGCACACTCGCAGAGAAAATTATAGCCGATGCGGGAGCAACAACACCGCTCGAAAAAGCAGATGCAATAGACAACTATTTCCGTTCGAAAGACAACAATGGAAATCCGCTTTACCGCTACACACTCAATCCCGGAAAAAAAACAGATCCGAATATTCCGACGGCGACCATGCTCGGTAATTTTCTGTTTAAAACACATGCCGGTTATTGCACGTATTTTACCGGAGCAACGGTGCTTATGCTTCGCGCAGTTGGTGTTCCGGCGAGGTTTACTACAGGCTTTGCAACAATAGACCGGAGCGATAAAAATAAAGGTTGGTATTGGTTTTATGGCCGGCAGGCGCATGCCTGGACACAGGTTTATTTTCCGGGTTACGGCTGGATTGATTTTGACACTACCGTTGGTAATTCCGACCAGCAGGATGCACCCAAGCCCGACGGCACACCGCCGCTTCCCCCGCCCCGCCCATGGCTGGTAGTACGCGGCCTTGTGCCTGAACTTCCGAAAGACAAAAAACTAACAGCGCGCTTCCGCGAAATCAACTTCTACGGCGAAGATTATGCGCTTGCTTCTGAAGTTCAAAAACGTTTTGACATTTCGCTCTGCCGCGTGAAATACGGACTTAAAGACACAACGCTTTCGGCTCTGCTGCCCAACGATTCGGTTATTATTGTCTGCTACAACGATCAAAACCGAAAAGTGCCGCAGCCACGTAATGGAACTGCAATCGGCGATCAGGTAAAAGGCTTTGACGAGCCCATTATTGCCGATGAATTGCACATCAAACTTCGTCCGGTTCCCGAAAAACAATTGCCGCCCAAACCCAAACCCAAGCCTCCGGTCAAAAAAGAACCAACTGATATTCCGTTCATACTCTGGACAGCTGGCGGTATTGCAGTTGGCCTCACTTTGCTGCTGTTCATGCTTCCTGCATTTGTGTGGTTGTGGCTGCGCATGCGTGTGCGTTCGGCAAAAAATTTAACCGAAAAGGCCGACCGGATTTACCGCCTCGCTTTATTTACCTTCCACCAAACAACAGCCGAGCGCAGCAATGAAACACCGCTGGCTTATGCAGCAGAAAAAATTGATCCGAAACTCGGCGCGGGCTTTGTGCCGTTTATGCAAACATATCTGAAACTGAAGTACGCAGGCGCAACGCCAACATCAGCCGACGAGCAAAGTATAAATACATTCTGGCCGTCGTTTATTGAAACAACACGTAAAAATGCCCGCGGAACCTTCCGCTGGTGGCTTAAATTTTCTGATCTTTCAAGAGCTCAGCGCTTCCTGCGTCGTCCGCAAGCCGATCACAACCCTGATACAACATCCGAAACACGATGACCGAAACCACGTCAACATCTCGCGAAAAATTAGCATTGCTCACCTATAATATCGGAACAATTATCCGCGGCAAACAACAGGAAATCCGTTATGTAATTACGGCACTTCTGGCGCGCGGACATATTTTGCTCGAAGACAATCCGGGTGCGGGTAAAACACAGATGGCCAAAACACTGGCGCAGTCGATTTCTGGCGGACTTATGGATGAAGCACCGCTAGCACAAAGCGGTTCGGTAGCCTTCCGCCGCATTCAGTTTACGCCCGACCTGCTGCCGATGGATCTTATCGGCTCACATATTTTCGACGATACCAAGAAAGATTTCATCTTCAAAAAAGGTCCGCTGTTTACCAACGTATTGCTGGCCGATGAAATTAACCGCGCATCGCCCAAAGTGCAGAGTGCATTGCTGGAGTGTATGGCTGAGAATCAGATTTCGGTGGCTGATAAAACATATCACCTCGATAAATTTTTCTTCACCATCGCCACACAAAACCCAATAGAAATGGAAGGCACGTATCCGCTTCCGGCTGCGCAGCTTGATCGTTTTTATATGAAAATAAGTTTCGGCTATGTGGCCGAAGAGGTTGAGTTTGATATTTATCAAAACTATCTCACCATAGGTAATGTGCGCGAAACCGTAAAACAGGTACTCACCTATTCTGATGTAGTTGCTTTACAGCAGGAAGCTGAAACTGTTTTTGTACATCCTGAACTTGTTCGCTCAGTTGTAAACATCACGCAGCAAACCCGTCGCCATCCTGATATTTCATTGGGTTGCTCAACACGCGGCGGTATCATCTTTATAAAATGTTTGAAGGCTTGGGCACTTCTTATGCAGCGTAATTATGTAATTGAAGACGATATCCGCGCACTGGCACATCCTGTTTTGCATCATCGCCTGTTGTTCCGTAACCGCGATGCGCAGCGCACTGCACTGGGTCAGATTGTTGACCGCGAACTTGAACGTTTGTCTAAACTTCGCATCACCGGCTAATGAAACGTTTGTTCTTCTTGCTTGTTTTGATTTGCATTGCTGTAGTTCAACTGACAGCACAAACTACCGTGCGCGATCAGATCAGCGAAGAACGGCGCTATCTTTCTTTTCAGGATGATCAGGCGTATGATAAAGCACGCGATTTTATTCGCCGCGACAGCACGTTTTATATTGGTTATCTCTATGAAGGCGGCTTCCGCTACAACCGGGCAACAGATGTAAACGGCTTTAAGCTGGCTGCCGAACCGCTGAAGAAAGCCCTTGATCTGATTGAGCGCGATTACGACGAGGAACTGCGTACAAGAACAAATGACATTTACACCTATCTGCAAGTTCAAAATCGTCAGCGCGATTATGGTTTTATCGTTGACTTTTTGGAGCGTGCTTACCAAAATATCGAGCGGCCAGATCTGGCTATGGAAGTACTTGTACGTTACAAAAACAGGAACATTCAACTCGAGTATCCGGTTGAAAGCTACAATACGATTGCGTGGATTTATCACCGCAATCGCATGTACACCGCTATGCAATACCCTTTCCTGAAAAACTCAGTGAAGGAAAACAATAAACTCGCAATGCTGTATCTCGATTCGGCATCGATGAAAATTACAGATGATGCGTCTATAAATGTTGGGCTGTATGATGCCTCAGTTATTGAAAGTCAGCAGTATTCTGTTTATCACTACAAAGCCATTTTGCATACGTATGATATGGAAATGGACTCGGCGCAACATTACTATGATATATTGTTGTCGGCAGGTTATTACAGCAGCAACAACTATGCGAATTTCTGTTACATGCGCGGAAGGTTTGAGTTATCGGATGAATTTTACCGTGAAGCCGAACAGCGCGATGGCCGTTCCGAAAAACAAACCCGCGAATATTATTATATGCGCGGCATTCTGGATGTTTACCGCGCCAATCCGGCTGAAGCCGACACATTGCTAACCCGTGTACTTACCGAACAAGGAGCAACACCGGGATGCGGCTGGCACAGTATTGGCCTTGCCCGCTCACAATATTACGCTGGACTTACGCAGGAAAGTTGCAAAAGCATTCGCAAAGCGGCCAACTTTGAAGAACTGCATATCGGTACAACCTGGGGACAGGAACAGTACTCGCTTTGCGTTGGTGCATTTAATTACTTCTGCCGCCTCCGGCTTGAACAGGAATACTATTTCGAGAACGATGAATGGTACTTCTGGCTGAATCCAATGCACTGGTACAATTGCTTCGAACTGGCGGCAAAAGTGAAACAACAAAAACTATTACTGGCAGGTTTGTTGGCAGCTAATCCGGAACGTGCGGAAGTAGTTTACAGCTTGTTTTCTTCCGAGAATTTACTTGGGTTCGATGAAGTGCTTGGTATTATTGACGGATACGGGAATGAATATTTCATTGACCTGTTCAAGAAAAAATTAGAAACTGATAAGCGGAAAGAAGTTCTTATTTATTTCAAATACTTTATCGGCAGGTTATACATCAATGAAGGAAATGAAGCAGAGGCCGAAAAGTGGCTGAATGAAGTGATAAGCGATCCGAGGATCAATGATCAATTCTCGAAACTGCTGTATGCCCGTACCTGCGAAGCAATGGCACTTATTAAAGATGGTGATGAACAGCAGGAATGGATCAGGAGTATGTTTGAAGTTTATCCGCAACTCCTGCCCTATACCGATCTGAAACCCGAATTCCGCCTCGTAGTTTCAGGCGATGTTGAATCAGGCGAAGGAGAAGAGTTGATAGACGCACTGAAAAACTGTGCCATTGATTGGGAAGACGGAGAAACACTTTTCACAGCTTACGTAGAAGTAAGCCAGACCGACAACGGCCTTAACGTAAACTGCTCGGTTGACGGTTCAAAAGTAAAAAGCAGTTTCAAGGTTAATCCCGGTGATGCTGAGAATGGCGGCAAAAAGCTTGCTTACCGGCTCTTCGGCATCAACAAACAAACACTGGGCGAACCCGAAGAAGAACTCATTGAGGTAGAAACTACCGACAAAGCCAATGCAGATTCTTTGCGCAATGCGAAGTAATTATTTGCGTTCCTGCTCTTTGGCGCGCTTCTCAAATGCGGTGTTTAAAGCAGTAATCAACTCGTCAGCTTGCTCTTTTAAATTGCCGGAGCGGTTTTTGAAATGCTCTTTTCCAGTAGTCAGATACGTTAGATAATCGGAAGCCTGTTCGCTGCGCAGCGATGCGTATTCATTAAATTGTTGGGCGATATACTTTTCATTCGAATCAAGCTCAAGCGTAATCATCTCTTTGGTGAGAGCTTCCATTTTTTTACGCTGTTCAAGCACTTTAGTCTTGTAATCTTCAATTGAAATTTTTTGTCCCTGCGATTCGGCCATAACAAAAAAGTTTTCGGCTTCAGCAGTTGTTTGATCCATATCTACAAATTGTCCGATCAGCTCAGCAGAACGATTACGCTCTTGGATGGGTTCTGCTGCCAACACATAAAATATGCTTATTGCAATTATTCCAACCACAATACCAACTATCCAAAATCTTTTAAGTACTAAACGTCCATCGCGCAGCACACGAAGATCTAAGTAGTTGATGTAGCCAAAAATTAAACCTGAAACCAAACCGCCAATATGTGCTGCATTATCAACATCACCTTTCAAACCATAAACAAGATTATAGCCTACATAAAGCAGCATTGAAGAAAGAAATTCTTGCCTGAATTGTGAATTCAAAAGGCGTGTTGTGAGCAATGCAATAAGGAATCCAACAATACCAAATGCAGATCCTGATGCTCCGGCAGAAACCATAGGATCTGTATGCCACCATGCACTTACAGCACTGGCAATAATGCCGGTAAGAACATAGAACGTTAAAAATCTCCAGCGTCCAATTAATGCTTCCAGATAAACACCGATCTGAAAAATAGCAACCATATTCATGATCAAATGGATCACGCCGATATGCAGGAAAGTACTGGTAAACAACCGCCACGGCTGTCCTCCAAATGTATATGGCGGGTAATTTGCTCCCCAGTCAACAAGCATTTTAGCATCAGGGGTAACTGCACTGGCGCCGCCAATAACCATCAATACCCAAACAGCCACATTAATGTAGATGAGCAGCGGGGTAAAAAAGTAATTTCCTTTCGGGATAAAATACTTCATCATGAGTACAGATCTTTATTCAGAACAACACCTTCAGCATTGATGAAATACTGAAGGTGTTGCGCTATTATTTTTCGAAAGAATTACTTCACCAATACCATTTCATCAATCAAATAACCTGCACCGGCATATTTATCGATGATGAATAATGTGTAGCGAATATCAAGTGTAATGTTGCGGCAAATGGATGGATCATAATTAATATCACTCATTGTGCCTTCCCAGCATCGGTCGAAGTTTGTACCGATAAGATTTCCTTGTGCATCAATTACCGGACTGCCAGAGTTTCCACCGGTGGTATGGTTAGACGCAATAAAGCAGGTGTGAATTTTTCCGTCTTTTGCAGCATAACGACCATAGTCTTTTTTCGCATGAAGGTCTTTCAGTTTCTGCGGCACTTTGTAGTCGGCAATGGTATCACTTTCTTTGGCTATCAATTCATCCAACGTGGTGAACCAATTGTAGTTCTTGCCTTCGGGAGTTGAATAACCTTCCACTTTACCGTAAGATACGCGCAGTGTAGAGTTTGCATCCGGGTAAAAACGACGGTCGGTAAACACATCCATTTGCGCCTGCATGTAAGTGCGGTTTAAGCGGCCAATTTCATCGTTATACTTGTTGTACTCCGGCTGAATTTTTATTGCAAAATGATCGAAAAGCTGAACAGCCAGCTTGAATGCCGGATCTTTCTCAATTACTTTGTGTGATGAGGGTTTGTAGCCATTCACAACTGCAGCAAGTTTGGCAGCATTGGAAAATATTGATTTCTTATATAACTTTTTGAAATAGCTCTCAAAGTTTTTATTGATGCTGCTCCACACGGCAGGACGCTTTTCGGGATCCATCCCCTTGTCCATTGCAGTGAACATTGAAACAGCCTGCTTTTGATCGACACCCGCGTTGAAGTTCTTGTAGAATGCGGGAATATTCTTCTTCAGTGCATCAAGTGATTTTCTGATTTCAGCTGTATCAGGAACAGGTGCTTTACTTAACTCAACCAACTTTTTATAGCTGTTGGCCATGCGCAGCATTTCAACCGTAAGCACCCCTTCGGTGAAATAGTCGTAAGCTATTTGCCAGGGTTTAAGTCCGGTATGCTGTTTTTCAAGATCAGCAAGTACGGTTCCGTATTTAGAAATCAGTTGCGGATCGGCTGTAACACGGCGCATGAACTCAGCCTCGTAGTTTTGCTTTTTCTCTACCGCTTTGTTATCGCGTAAACCTTTCATCTCGCCCTGCCATTTTTTCCATGCATTGGCAATTCCGTTGTACTTGGCAGCATACTGAATACGCACTACATTATCCTGACGCATTCCGGCGCGGATAATATCAAGGCGCTTTGTGCGGAGATCAACTTTAAGCGGATCCGAAACATCGGCAATCATACTCACTGCATACGAAGAAATGTACTCGGTAGTGCGGCCGGGGAAACCATAAACCAATGTGAAATCATTCTCCTGTGCACCGCGCATGGAAATCGGGAAAAACTTGCGGGGCTTGAACGGCACATTGTCTTTTGAATATTCAGCCGGACGATTGTTTTTATTGGCATAAATACGGAAAAGCGAAAAATCGCCAGTGTGCCGCGGCCACATCCAGTTATCGGTATCACCGCCAAAGTTTCCGATTGCAGTTGGCGGAGCCCCCACCATACGCACATCAGTAAATGTTTCGGTGATAAACATATAATATACATTACCATAGAAAAAGCCGCGTACCATAGCATCGTAACCATCCTTGGTATTTTCTTTTTCTAACTTTTTAATGTTTTCACGAATCACAACAGCTCGTTTTGCTTCGGGAAGGTTTGATGAAACACCGTCAAGAATTTGGCTGGTTACATCTTCCATACGAATGATGAACATAGCGGTAAGTCCGGGACACGGCAGCTCTTCGCTGCGGTTCATGGCCCAGAAACCATTGGTGAGGTAGTCTTTCTCCACCGAACTATGGTACTGAATTTGTCCGTAGCCGCAATGGTGATTAGTAAGCAACAAACCTTCACCGGAAATTAACTCCGAAGTGCAGCCACCGCCAAACTGAGCAACAGCATCTTTCATGCTGGTGTTGTTTACGCTGTAAATATCGGCAGCTGAAAGTTTGTAGCCGCGGGCTTTCATATCGGTAATGTTCATCTGCTCAAGCAGCAGCGGAAGCCACATACCTTCGTCGGCACGAAGCGGAAGCAGGAACAGCACGAGCAGCACTGTAGCTGCTGTACGTTTGAGGAGTGCGGTGATTTTCATATTGTAAAAATAGGAATTGACGGTTGTTCTGTAGGTTTGGTTTGATGAGCGGAGATACAGCATTAACAACGGCTTACTCCACCACTTTTCCGTACAAATCAAACTCTTCTGCTTTTTCAATCAGCACTTTCGTAAAACCGCCGATGCGCAGATAATTATCTTTTGCCGAAACCAGCACCTCGTTATCTACTTCAGGCGAATCAGCTTCGGTACGACCAATAAAGTAATCGCCTTCTTTACGGTCGATCAGTACATCATATATTTTTCCGACGCGCTGTTGGTTAAGCTCCCACGAGATGCTTTGCTGCACTTCCATCACAGCTTCGGCACGCGCCTGTTTTACATCAGCAGGCACATTGTCTTCGAGCGAAAACGCATGTGTGTTTTCTTCATGCGAATAGGTAAATACACCGAGACGATCAAACCGGGTTTCTTCTACCCAGCGCAGCATCTCCTGATGATCTTGTTCGGTTTCGCCGGGATAGCCGGTGATGAGTGTTGTGCGTAACGTTATACCCGGAACTTTCTCGCGAATCTGATTGACGAGATCAATTGTTTTTTGCTTGGTGGTACCGCGGCGCATGCTTTTGAGCATGTTATCCGTAATGTGCTGCAGCGGCATGTCTAAGTAGTTGCAGATGTTTGGCGTGTTGCGCATTACATCAAGCACATCTTCCGGAAAACCACTCGGAAACGCATAATGCAAACGAATCCAGCGTATGCCTTCAACAGCTGCCAGTCGCTCCATGAGTTCGGCGAGATTACGTTTTCCGTAAAGATCAAGACCGTAATAGGTAGAATCCTGCGCAATGAGAATTAGTTCCTGCGTTCCTTTTTTCGCCAGCGATTCAGCCTGCGAAACAAGCTGCTCAATAGGCACAGATGCATGTTTACCGCGCATAAGCGGAATCGCGCAGAACGAGCACGGACGATCACAACCTTCCGAAATTTTGAGGTAGGCAAAATGCTGCGGCGTGGTAAGTATGCGCTCGCCAACAAGCTCGTGCTTGTAATCAGCTTTCAGTGTTTTCAGCAGGCGCGGCAAATCACGTGTACCGAACCATGCATCAACTTCAGGAATTTCTTTTTCGAGATCCGGGCGGTAGCGTTCGCTCAGGCAGCCGGTAACATAGACCTTCTCCACCAGTCCCTGATCTTTTGCATCTACAAACTGAAGAATCGTATCGATGCTTTCCTGTTTTGCGTTTTCAATAAATCCGCAGGTGTTGATAATTACAATAGCGGCATCGCCTTTTGTGCTTTCGTGCTCAACTTCATATTCGTTTGCACGGAGTTGCCCCATCAGCACTTCCGAATCGAAAATATTTTTGGAGCAGCCTAACGTTACCACGTTGACCTTGTTCTTGCGAAGTGTCTTGGTTTTCATGCGGGTGCAAAGGTACGGAAAAGCTGCGGAGAGCAGTGTACTATTGCTTCGACTCAGCATCTCGCCGGTCGACTGTTTTAATGTTTCTGATAATATAGGCATTGGGGCGGTTCAGCACATTGCGAACATTATCAAGCTCGGCGGCAGCTTGTTCTCGGGTTGCATAATTCCCGACCAGCGTAAGCGTGTATTTCCCGTTAACCACCTGCCGGGCATCCGGATATTTTGATTGTGCCAGTTTCATTTCATTTATCGCTTCATTGTGCAGCAAATCGGTGCCAACCAAAATGCAATAATCGGAAACTGCGGCAGGTGATACTGCCGGATCCGGCGGCGATTCGGGGTTGGTTTTCGGGGATGGACTTTTAGGTTTTTTAGGACTTTCTGTTGTTGGGATGGTTGGAGAAACGGGAGCCGCAGTGTCTTTATCAGAGACTGTATCAGGAGTAATATCCCGCACATAAACAGCTTCGGGCATAACTCCTGCTTTGGCGGCATAAGCATCAATAACCCATTGCCGCTGTTCGTGCGAAAGACTGATCAGTTTTAAACTGTCGAGCAGTGCCAGTTTCATTGCAATAAGCGTTTCATCTTCACTGTCGAGCGCTTTGAGCAATAAATCCGATTGTTGCTTGCGCTTAAGTTCGGCCAGCGTTTGATTATGCTCGTAGTTTTTTATCACGATATCTACGGTTAATCCGAGAACGGCTGTAATTGTTGCAATAAGAATTGGATTGAATACTATCTTCTTTACCTTACTGCCTGAATGTTCTTTTTCCTGAAGCTCAATTTCACGGCGACGCAGGTCGAGTTCGCGGTTTACTTTCTCTTTCTCGAAACTAAACTTTTCGATTTCGAGCTGATGAAGATTATCCATAATTGAAGAGGTTTGCTTGGATGAAAAATAGGAAATAGAAGTGTGTATGCAGACATCTGTTTATAATTTCGCCAACATACATTAACAAACTTCTTTGACACAAACCGTTACAGACCAATTATCTTTGCTGAATACTCATTTCTAATACTATTAACTATGCTGATTACAACCACAAGTACACTCGAAGGCAAACAAATAACACGTTACATCGGACTCGTTTCAGGCGAAGCCATTATCGGTGCTAATATTGTAAAAGATTTCTTTGCCGGAATCACTGATATTGTAGGCGGACGTGCCGGCATGTACGAGAAAAGTTTGCGCGATGCAAAAAATATTGCCCTTGAGGAAATGACCCAAATGGCAAAGCAAATGGGCGCAAATGCTATTATCGGTGTTGATCTCGACTACGAAACTGTAGGCAATGGCTCAATGCTCATGGTAAGCGCTACCGGAACTGCTGTAATCACCAATTAATCAGAGCGAGAAACAGAGCGAGAAACAGAAACAGAAAGAGAGCGAGAGCGTATTCACTACGACACTCGCTCTCTTTCTGTTTCTCACTCTGTTCTTCGCTTTGTTTCTGTTTCTCGCTCTGTTAATCTATCGTTTGAAAAGAGAATCTACGAATTCTGATTTGTTGAATACTTGTAAATCACCAATCTTTTCGCCTACTCCGATGTATTTTACGGGGATTTTAAATTGGTCGGAGATGCCTATTACTACTCCGCCTTTGGCGGTTCCGTCGAGTTTGGTTACAGCGAGTGCTGTTACATCTGTGGCCGCAGTAAACTGCTTGCACTGTTCAATGGCATTTTGACCGGTTGATCCGTCGAGCACGAGCAGTACTTCGTGCGGAGCATCGGGAATAACTTTCTGCATTACTTTTTTGATCTTGCTCAGCTCATTCATGAGGTTGATCTTGTTGTGCAGGCGGCCGGCGGTATCGATAATGACAACATCAGCGTTTTTGGCAACTGCAGAGTTGAGTGTATCAAACGCCACCGAAGCCGGATCAGCGCCCATGCCTTGAGAAACAATAGGCACATCAACGCGCTGCGACCAAATGGTGAGCTGATCAACAGCCGCTGCGCGGAAGGTATCAGCAGCACCAAGCATTACATTTTTGCCGCTTTGCTTGAAGGCATTGGCCAGCTTGCCGATGGTGGTTGTTTTACCCACACCGTTAACACCAACTACCATAATTACGTAAGGCTTTTTCCCTTCCGGGATGCTGAACTCACGCAGATCTTCGGTGTTGTTTTCGGCCAGGAGTGCGGCTATTTCATCGCGCAGAATGCTGTCGAGTTCCGAAGTATTTACATACTTATCGCGCGAAACGCGTTCCTCAATGCGCTTGATGATTTTGAGTGTGGTTTCAACACCTACATCAGAAGTAATAAGCACTTCCTCAAGGTTGTCGAGCACTTCGGCATCAACGGTTGACTTGCCCACCACGGCGCGGGCGATTTTCGAGAAAAACGTTTCCTTGGTCTTGGAAAGACCCTGATCGAGATTCTCTTTTTTCTCTTTACTGAAGAAATTAAAAATGCCCATAGCGCAGGTATTCAGAAACGACAAAAGCTCCTTTCGGTGAAAGAAGCTTCAATCGGTTTCGCATGATTGCGAAATTACTTTTTATCAGACAGGAAGTCTTTGATGTGGTCGTTATGAACCACTTCTTCCTTGAATGCATAGGCGCCGGTTTTCGGCGATTTTACCATTTTGATTACGCGGGTGAATTGCTTTCCTTCACCTGTTTTGAGCGTAGCAACAACTTTCTTAGCCATGAC
>CALRTD020000013.1:0-22085 GCA_943371015.1 Synechococcus sp. UW140
CCGCCTCCATCCCTCACGCGCATTGTGCAGCGCGCTTCAGGTAAAGCTGCTTTTCAGGTGTTGAAAGTGTAACATTTGCAGCAGCAATAAATGCTTTTTTAGCTTCAGAGAAATTGCCTGCACGTTGCAGCAGATCAGCTTCGGCAGCCAGCAGCAGCGATGCATTTTGCAAAGCCGCATCCTGCCTCAGCGCTTTCAATTCGGGCAGCACGGCTTCCGGAGTTTCGGCATAGCTGCGGGCCAGCAGTAAATTTAAGTTTACCGCAGGCGATGCCGTTAGCTGCTGCAGCTGCCGGTACAAAAACACAATGTGCTTCCAGTTGGTGCTGCCAAAATCTGCCGCGGCACAGTGTACCGACGAGATCAGCGCTTCAAGATAAAACCGGCCTCCGCCTTTAGCTTTGCTCAGCCAGTTGTAGCCTTCGGTTATGTAGCGCGCATCCCACTTGCTGCGGTCTTGTGCCGCCAGCGGAACTATTGCCCCGGCAACATCAACCCGCGCCGGAAAACGTGCAAGTGCAAAAAACATCAGCGCCATAAGTCCGCAGCTTTCTTCATGTGCGGCGGTGATGCGTTCGCAAAGCAGTTTATTCAGCCGCATGGCACCAAAGCAAAGTTCGTGGTTAATGATGACGTTGCTGCGCGTGGTTTTACAGCCTTCGTTAAACATCAGGTACAGCACTAACTGCACATCTTTCACGCGTTGCTCCGAAAGCAGCGGCCAGGCGGTTTCCAGCAAGCCGGGCTTGGCGCGTAACTCATCTTTCATACGAAACAGCGCTTTCTTCACCGCTTCGGGTTGCATAAATAATGCTGCTGCAAGTTCGGCAATGCCCAAACCGCACATCAGGTGCAGCGCAAGCAGTACACGGTTTCGCATACTGAAGTCAAGCTGCACACAGGCAAAAAGCAAACGCAGTTCGCTGTCGGCAATTTGTCCGGGCAGAAGTTGTTCGCTTTGTTCATCGGCTGCAGTGCTGCCCGCAAAAACGGAAGTACTGAGGCGTGTCTGCTTTTTGCTGCGCTGCAATGCATTCAGCGCTTTGTTGCGGGCTACGCGCATCAGCCAGGCTTCCGGAGCTTCGGGCACACCGTGCTTTTGCCAGTTGTTCAGTGCCGTTTCAAAGGTATCCTGCACTGCATCCTGCAAGATTTCAAGCGTTTCAATTCCGAAGCTGCGCACGAGCACACCAGTCAGTTTCCCGCTTTGTTCGCGGAAAAGTTTTGCAGCAAGCTCATGCACATTTTCGGCTGGTTTCATTACTCGCCGCTCTGAATCACTTCACGTACTTCAAGTGTTCCGCCGTTTTGCAGCGAGGGACAGCCCCGTGCAATTTCCGCAGCCTGCTCAAGCGATTCGGCCAGCAAAAAATAATATCCGCTGATGCCTTCTTTTACTTCTGTATAAGGTCCGTCGGTAACTACACCTGCTGCGGTGCTGATGTACTTGCCGTTCGGCATAAGCGGATTGCCGCTTTTGAAATGGCCTTTGCTTACAAGCTCTTCAACCCATTTTACATGTTGTTCAATATCGGCTTGCATTGCTTCCGGAGTCATTGTTGAATAGTTCTCCAGATTTTCGCTGATCAGCATGAGGTATTCTTTCATCGTTTTTTGTGTTGGTTTTTAGCAATGACAATCGAAGTCATCCAACGGGGACAAAAAAACAGAAAAAAACTTATTTCGTTAAAAATCGGCTACCTCAACTGCTGCTCCGTTGTTATTTCTTTTGGGCAAAAGAAACGTCCCATTGCTTCCAGTTGTTTCCGGTTTGCAGCACCATTCGGCCTTTGTAAGCACCATCGGCTTTCGCTAAACGCGAGATATAGCCTCCGTTACTCATCATGCGTAATTCAATTTCTTCGTTACGGCGTATTTGATAAGCAATCATATTCCCGCTTAGCGGCGAGCGAAAATGCAAGAACATATATTCGCCTTCGGCATATTTATCGGCTGCAAAAGCGCCGGGGTTTCCGCCTTTTAAACTCAGGTGCAGTTCACACTGGTTGGTATCGTACTGCATACGTACCAATTTCCAGTTGGCAGCGGTGTAGTGAATGAATTGGTTGTCGGCTAGCTGAAGCGAGAATGTATCGGGCAAAATCATCTGCTTTGAATTAAAGTTGATGTAAAGCGTATCATTCCCGGCACGGAATTGCGGAACATTTTGCAAACTATGCTGCCGCTCCATCGGATCCTGCACACCAAGGTTTTGCTGCCAGTTCAGCTCCGGATTAGTCGAATAAATTTGAAGCATTTGGGTGAGTTGCAGCGTGAGACTGTCGGGGGTAAGTTTAATAACGCGTCCGCTTGCTTCGGCAAATTCATTCACATACCAGTTCACCGAATAAACAAGTTTCCCGTTTGGCTGATTCATGTACAGCGCAGCATCATATTGAATAGATGAATGTGTGTAGGGTTGCACTTTACCGATCAGGTTAAACGGAGCAACCGGTTCAGGGCGCACCGGACTTTCTATTTTAAGTGCGGGAAGTTCCTGTACCTGCGAAAAATTTAGTTGCCAGATTACTGGTTGCAACTGCACATCAGGAATCATTGCCGCACCTGCAAGACGATTGTTTGTCTGAACAATTCGGGTTGGCATTGGCGGATCATCGCACACCACAACATCAACCACCGATCCGTATTTCACTCTTGCCAGCAGCGGCCAACCACTCAGCGGCGAATCAAAACGAAGCTGATAAAACCAGTCGCCGCTGCTGCCGTATATCCATTGCATTTCCTGAAGCAGCGCAGCGGGCAGCGGTATGAAATAAGCAAGCACATCGTTTTTTGTATCGGTGTAGATACCCGTCTGGCTGCAAAGGTTAATTTCGGTTGCAGGTTCGTTGCCAACCGAGAGCCAGATTTTCTTGGGAGTCCGGTTTTCGAGCATTCCGGTGTGCAGCAGTAATGTAAGCACTTGCGGATTGTTCAGGTAATCTTTACCTGCATTCTTCTCATACATTTTTATCACGCGCAATGCTGCCGTATCAGTTATGCCGTTTTTTACGGTCAGGCTTTTTGTAAACGAAAACTCGCAGGTGTCCGCATTTAAATCTTTGCTTACTCCTGTGCCTTCGGTTGTTGTGCAGGCATTGTAGTCAACCGTGGCCATGCGCAGGTTATTTCCGCTTAACGTGAGCACGGCATTGTTAAAGCGTGTGTAGCCGTTCGATGAAATGGCAAAGCCGGAGTAATGTGTGTTTATGATTATCGGCGGAATTTCGCCCACTTTATACAGTTTGATCACTTCGGGTGCAAACACCGGTTGGCCGCAATACTGAGGACGGCCATTGTTAAACACGTTGTCGTTGGCATTGGTCCCGATGTGATAAATTTTGCGCGGATCAATCGTTATGATTTTCGTTTCGATCTTATTCTTTCCCTTACTTTCATCTTCAATCAATACTTGCAATTGCTGATTTGCGGTTTGCATTTGGTAGCCTTGTCCGAAATCAAAAACCATTACATAGTTTGTTCCTGCAAACGGGAATGAATAATCGGCATAGGTTCTTTTCTGTGTTCGCCAGTTTAAGGTTGTTTTTGGCGGATTTATCCAGAACTGATTTGTGTATCGGTTGGCGTTAAAAGGCTTTCCGTCGGCAGTTTGAACGGTTAGTTTCAGGTTGTTCAGCAGCGCGGTATCATCGCCATGCTGGAGGTGCAGCACGGTAATGTATTGGAAATCCCAGCCGTTTTGAGCGGTTAAAGCCGCCGGAAAAAGAAACAGAAAGGTGGTTAGAATTCTCAGCATATTTATCAGATGCTTTTGCGCTTGACTTTCCATACTTGTAAAGGTCGGTTTTTTTGAATTGCGAAGCTGCGGCGAGTCTCCCGACTCGCCGCTTTTGTGAGCGCAGTCTGCGACTGCATTTTATTCGGATGCCTTGCTGCAGCATCCTGCCTCAAAAAAACTTCCGACATTTGCTGCTATGAGCAACGAAACGCAGCACGGCTTCGGCACCAATGCCATTCATGCAGGTCAGCAGCCCGATCCCACCACCGGCGCAATAATGACGCCGATATATCAAACTTCTACCTACGTGCAGGAATCGCCCGGGGTGCACAAAGGCTATGCCTATGCCCGCGGCAAAAATCCTACACGCCTTGCGCTCGAACAATGCCTTGCTGCGCTCGAAGGTGCAAAACACGGACTTTGCTTTGCCAGCGGAATGGGTGCTGCCGACAGCATCATCAAACTCCTCCGCCCCGGCGATGAAGTGATTTGCACCGATGACCTCTACGGCGGCTCATACCGCATGTTTGAGCGGGTGTTTGCGCATTTCGGAATTAAATTTCACTACGTGAGCATGGCGCAGGCCGATAATATCCGCCCGCACATCAATGCCAATACCAAGATGCTTTGGGTAGAAACACCCACCAATCCTACCATGAAAATCATCGACATTGCAGCGTGTTCGGCCATTGCCAAAGAACACAATCTCCTGCTTGTTGTCGATAATACATTTGCCTCGCCGTACCTGCAAAACCCGCTGGCGTTGGGAGCTGATATTGTAATGCATTCAGCCACCAAATACCTCGGCGGACACAGCGATGTGGTGATGGGTGCAACAGTAACGAACGATGATAAGCTGCACGAACAGTTGGCTTTTCTGCTCAACAGTTGCGGCGCCAATCCCGGCCCGATGGATTCATTCCTTGTGCTGCGCGGCCTGAAAACACTGCACGTTCGCATGGAACGCCATTGCAGCAATGGCCGTGCAGTAGCCGAGTTCCTGCGTACGCATCCGAAAGTAGATAAAGTTTACTGGCCGGGCTTCACCGATCATCCGAACCACGATGTGGCGAAAAAACAGATGCGCGATTTCGGCGGCATGATTTCATTCACGCTCAAAGGCGACAGCTTTGAAGATGCTTCGCGTGTGGCTTCAGCGGTAAAAGTGTTTTCGCTGGCCGAATCGCTTGGCGGTGTTGAGTCGCTGCTCGGCCATCCGGCAACCATGACGCATGCTTCTATTCCGAAGCCCGAACGTGAGCGCGCCGGCATTACGGATTCGCTGATTCGACTCAGCGTAGGTATCGAAGATATTGCTGATTTGATTGCTGATTTGAAGCAGGCGCTGGGGTAGATGTAAAAAAGATTTAAACCCTTTGAAAAAAATTAAACCTTCAAGGTTTTCGAAAACCTTGAAGGTTTAATTTTTTTCAAAGCTGATTTTTTCAGGTTTAATTTTTCTAAATTAGATCGAATAACCCTCAAAGACTTAACCCCGAAACAACAAAGCGATGAAAATAAAACAGGTTTTATTTCTTCTGCTTGTGTTTTGTGCAGCGCAACTTGCAGCGCAAACGAAATGGCCGTATCGCGCTTTAGCGGATTCGTGTGCTAAAGCAGGAAATTTTCGTGCAGCGGATTCGCTTTACACCATTTTAATTTATGTACAACCTGATGCGGAAAACTACAAAGCCCGCGCAGATTTACGGCTGAAAACAGAGCCTTGCCGCGCCTGCGGAGATTTGTTTGCAGCCTCATTGTTGGGCGATAAAAATGCAGTGAACCAATTCAGACGCAATTGTTACCGTACAAATACAACTATGCTTTGTGAGCCTGACAGCTCTTCTCTTTTTTGTTCGCGGGGGAAAGTGACGCTGAAGCAGAAAATTGATGCTAACTATTTCAGAATCCGGCAGACTGATACTGCTTTTCGGGCAATCAAAACGTATTATGTGTCGGGTAATGATACATTACGCCTTTCTGCTGATACGTGTGTAATGTCTGAGTCGCTGCGGTTTAAAATTTATAAATATATCGGCGACAGCAATTACTACAAGAGTGGAACTATTTTACCCTTTGTAATTGGTCATTACTCAAAACCCTCAGAAAACAGATTGTCTGTCCGGTATCTGGTCACTTTTTCGCACGATGGTGTAGTGCTTGATGCTCAAACCGAAAGCGGCATCAGAGAAAATGTTCTTGATGATGCAATGATATTGAGATTACTGAATGAGATGCCGCCGATAGGAGATTTGGGGTGCGGTGCAGGTGCGTATCGTTATTCGTTTGTGATCTATTTTAGTCATCAGTGGTAAAGATTTATACCACATCACCCCACATCCGCAATAAATTACTCCAGGTTTGCAACGCTTGCTGCGCCTGATCTGAGTTCGGATTTTCGGCGGCAATAAATTCGTGCAGCGCTTTTACATCAGCCAGAATTTTTCGCTTTTCGGCTGATCGTACTGAGCATTGAATCCATGTTACGGCAACTGAACGCACGCCGCTGCGCACTTCGTTTACGCAATGCACATATTGGCAGGGATAAATAACCGCAGTGCCCGCAGCGGGTTTGAAACTTACTTCGCCACCATCGGTGCGGATCACTAATTCGCCGCCTTCGTAGGTGTCGGGTTCGCTCAGAAAAATGGTCATGGCCAGATCAGTGCGGATAAGTTGCTGGCCGGCCATTACCGGACTATCCACATGCCAGCCGTAATTCATACCTTCTGTGCATTTGCTGAACATGAACGGAAAAATGCGCGAAGCATACAGCACTGTATTGAAGCGCGGTTCGTTCATCAGCGCCATGCCAAGATGCTGCTGAAGATGCGGCAACACCTGACGATCATTAAGATCTATCTGTAAATTATTCTTCACCAATCTGGCCGCATCTGTAGCGGTTGTTTTTCCGTCAACGTAATTAGCGGTTGCCAGCAGTGAGTTTATAGCATTGAGCGTTGGAGCATCAAGCAACTTGATTTCATGAACGTATTGCGGATGTTGCATAAGGGTGCGAAAATATGTGCTGCAAGCTACCGAAAAGTATTTATTGTTGTTTGCGGATTTTTACCTGAGCTGAGTGATTAATCTTCTTGATTTTATAGATAAATCAATTCGTTCAGGCATCCAGATCTGCTTTTTATTTTCTCATTATCAATAGATTAGATCGCAACATCAAAATTATTTCTCTTCTCACTGTAATAAAACCCTCCCTCCTCCTACCAATGTGTCAGAAAACAAAAAACTGACATATCATGATCAACTACATCTCACGTACTGCATTACTAACCATAATTACTGTACTAACAACATTCAGCCTCAATGCTGCCGAACTTCCGTTTACGGTTAAAGTAACCGGCAAGGGAACTCCTGTAATTTTCATTCCCGGCTACACCTGCGGCGGGACCGTTTGGGATGCAACAGTTGCAAAGTTTTCACCTTCGCGCGAATGTCATGTACTTACAATCCGCGGTTTCGGAGGTGAGGCCGTTGCAGTGAAGCCGTTTACATTAGCCGATGTAAAAGACGGAATCAAAACCTACATTACTGAAAAGAAACTGAAAAATGTGCTGATGGTTGGCCATTCGATGGGCGGTTTTTTAGCCATGTGGGCTGCCACCGAAATGCAGCAGCCACAGCTGGCCGGAATTGTAATTGTAGATGCACTTCCGTTTATGGCAGCCTTGGCCGACAGCACAGCAAAAGAGCGCGGTTTCGACTCAACAGCGGCAGCGCAACTGGAAACGATGATGAAAAGCCAGTCGTATGAAATGCACAAACAACAAGGCAAACCAATGGCAGCGTATTACTGCAGCGACAGTACTTTTCATCCGCAAATTGCCGAGTGGAGCGCTGTTGCAGATCCGCATACTTCGGCACGATTAATTATGGATATGTCGGGAACCGATTTGCGTGATGATCTCGCAAAAATTAAAGTCCCTGTTCTTGCGCTCACCGCCTGGGAACCCGGCTACAATGTGCCTGTGGAAAGCATCCGCAATACGTGGGCAAAGCAATATGCGGCAGCGCCTGATTTCACGCTGAAAATGATTACCCCTTCGCGACATTTCATCATGTATGATGCGCCTGAACTGTTTTACAGCGAATTAAATACCTTCATTGTCAAAACTGTTCCGGCTGCTAAATGAACGCTGCAGAAAAAGAAAAGCTCTTTGCCGAACTGGTAAGCAAGTACAAAGCCAGTATCTGGCGTGTATGCTATGCTTACCTGCCCGACAGAAGTTTTGCCGAAGATGTGTATCAGGATATACTGATTGAGCTTTGGAAAAACCTGGAACGCTTCAGGGGCGAATCGGGCTGGCATACGTGGATTTACCGCATTGCGGTGAACACAGCCATCAGCCACGGCCGCAAAGAAACCAAACGCGTGGTTGATTTCCGTGAGCATCCTGCCGATATGGCCGATAATACTTCGGCACACACACAGGAAGTGGAAACCCGCCATCAGCGCCTGCATGCCTGTATTGCACAGCTGAGTGAGCAGGATCGCCTTGTGGTTTCGCTCCTGCTCGAAGAGCTGAATTACGCACAAATTGCTGATATCACCGGACTTTCATCATCAAATGTTGGTGTTCGGATAAATCGCATAAAACCTAAATTACATGCCTGCATTACCTCCGGAATCTGATTTGTTTGATACTTTGCGCACAAACTGGCAGCAAGGTAATTCGGCACCGGCTGTTGACCTTGATCGCTTACGGGAAGCTGCGCAAACAGACCTGAATAAACAGAATCGCCGCCATTTACGCTCGGTACTGTTTATGAGTGGCTCGTTTGTAATTGCGATTGGTGTAACGAGCTGGGTATATCTGAAGTTCGATGATCACGGGCCTTTGTTTTATGGCGGAATTATAGCCGTAAACATGCTCATGCTACTCATGGGAACGCTGATGTGGCTTGGCGTTCAGCTCGACAAAAGCAGTGCGGCGCTGAACAGTCGCGAACACATTGTGCAGCAATTGAAAAAACTCCGTTACCGAAAATTTGCCCTGGTGTATGCCATGCCAGCTTACATGGTAATCCTGCTCACAGCACTGATATGTTATATGACAGATGTGCTGGCCGAAGCTTCTGCGGCTTTTCAACTTTCGGCCTATTCCATAACAATTGGCTACTGTTTGCTGACGTGGCTGCTTTCGCGGCGCAAGACGAAACGGAAAATAGAAGATGCCGGCCGGCTGATTAATGAACTCGAGCAATTAAAATTGGCCCTTGAACAACCGGAATAAGTCCAATTTTCAACCGATTTTTAACCAGATTCCAACCCTGAAACCATCCTGCCCGGTGTTATCTTTGTAATATGCGTTATGCGTTTATTACAGGAACAAGCAGAGGAATTGGCCGTGCATTAGCTGAGTTTCTTCTTGAGCAGGGCTGGATGGTTACGGGGCTTTCCCGTTCTGCCGGGCCTGTGCACGCGCATTACACGCACATCAGCATTGATCTCAGCAATGAAGAACTCGCCGCAGCCTTTCGTTTTCCTGAGTTAAGCGATGCAACGCAGGTTGTGCTCATCAACAATGCCGGTATGCTCGGGCATATTGCACACGCAGGAGCAGTTCATGCTGCCGAACTTGCGGCAACATTCAGGCTCAACCTTACAATTCCGGCTTTGCTCTGCAATTCATTTCTGAAAGCCTACGGCAAACTGAAATGCCCGCAGGTGCTGCTCAACGTAAGTTCCGGAGCAGGCAAGTATCCGGTTGATGGCTGGGCGGCTTACTGCGCTTCCAAAGCCGGGCTCGATTTATTTACCCGCACCGTTCACGAAGAGCTGCTGATCGACAAACAAACGCACATTCGTATTTTCTCAGTAGCGCCCGGCATTGTAGATACTGCGATGCAGCAGCAAATACGCAGCAGCAGCGCAGCAGATTTCAGCCGTGTAAATGAATTTCGCGGCTGGCATCAAACGGGCGAACTGCTGAGTACCGAAAATGCAGCATTTCGTTATCTTTATATACTCAACAGACCCGGAGAGTTTGCAGAGCCGGTATTCGCTGCGAAAGAAATTACGGCTCAGCAACTCGATAGTTTCAACACACTAATTCAACACTAACAACTGCATGAAAAAGTTCATCTGCGCGCTCACTGCAGCCGCGCTGCTAAGCGCCCCCGCATTAAACGCCCAGCAACACAGTGAAGTGTCGGGACACGATCACGGCCTTATTCCTTGCGGCACCGATCAGCAAATGGCCCGCGTGTTTGCCGAACATCCCGAACTCAAAGCCGAGTTTGATGCCAACATGGCACAAGCCGAAGCACAAGACCGTGATGCATTTGCCAACGGTTATATGGATGCATCACGCGTATCAAGCACACCGCTCTACATCATCCCGATTGTGTTTCACATTATCCATGATTACGGCGCAGAAAATATTTCAGATGCACAGATTCTTGATCAGATGCGCATTCTGAATGAAGACTACAATAAACTCAATGCCGATACCAGCCTTGTTGTTCCGGGCTTTCAGGGCATCATTGCCAACGCGCAGATCGAATTCCGCCTCGCTAACCTCGATCCGAACGGCAACTGTACAAATGGTATCGACCGCATTGCATCAGCCGAAACCTATATCGGCGATGATGGCTCGAAGCTCAATTACTGGCCGCGCAACAAATACCTGAACGTGTGGGTGGTAAAATCCATTGCAAACGGTGCAGCAGGTTATGCTTACCTGCCCGGCTCAGCTCCCAGTGCCACTGTTGATGGTATTCTTATCCTGTCCAGCTACATCGGCAGCATCGGGACCGGAAACCCCGGAACCTCGCGCGCACTTACACACGAGGTGGGTCACTTCCTCAACTTGCTGCACACCTGGGGCAGCACTAACAATCCCGGCGTAGCCTGCGGAAACGACGGCGTAAGCGATACACCAGTAACCGAAGGCTGGACAAGCTGCAACCTGACCAACAATGCCGTATGTAATCCAAACATTATTGAAAACGTACAGAACTTCCTCGAATACTCGTACTGCTCACGCATGTTTACCGTTGGACAGCGCGCGCGCATGCACGCAGCACTGAACTCAACTGCCGGACAACGCAGCAGTTTGGTTACCGCAGCCAATCTTACAGCAACAGGCGTAAACAATAATCCTCCGCTCACCTGTGCACCTATTGCTGATTTCAGACCGGCATCAATTGTCACGATTTGTTCCGGCGGCAGCGTTAACTTTTCCGATCAATCGTGGAATGCAACACCTACAAGCTGGAACTGGTCGTTCCCCGGCGGAACACCATCCACTTCAACAGCGCAGAATCCTACAGTTACTTACAGCACACCCGGTGTTTACAGTGTAACACTTACATCAGGCAACAGCACCGGAACCGATGCTGTAACCCGTAATAACTTTGTACAAGTACTTTCTACAACCGCACAGTATTCCAACGCATCTTTTGTAGAAGGCATGGAAAATGCCGCAACATTCAACGCCGACTGGACCATTGTTAATCCAACCGGCAATGGCTGGGTCCGCAGCACAAATACAGCTTTCACCGGAACAGCCTCTTTGCGTTACGACAATACATCATCAGCCGGCGGACAAATCGAAGAAGTGATCAGCCCAACGCTGAACATGAGTGCAATTGCCAGTCCGGTATTTACATTCCGCGTAGCTTATGCACAACGCGCAAGTACAGATGCCGATCGTTTGCGCGTGCTGGTGTCAACCAATTGCGGACAAACCTGGACACAGCGTTATGCAAAAGTAGGAGCAACACTGGCAACAGCATCAGCAACAAGCGGCTCGTTTACACCCAATGCCAGCCAGTGGCGCCTGGAAACCGTATCACTGAACTCAACGCTGCAAAATGCGTCCAACATCCGAATCAAATTTGAGTTTGAAAGTGATGGCGGTAATGATATTTATATCGACGATATCAATATTGTATCGCCGGCCAGTGTATCATCGCCCGATCTTATGGTAACACAGTTTACTGTTTTCCCAAATCCGGCGCAGGAAAATACACAAGCCGTATTTACACTTACCGAATCAATATCAACCGATATACAGGTGCTTGACATTACCGGCCGCGAGGTGATGAGTGTTTACAATGGCGATCTCGCCGCAGGCACACATCGTTTTGATTTGCAAACAGCCACACTGAGCAAAGGTATTTACTTCGTTCGCCTGCGTGCAGGAAGCGGAGTTGTGACCCAGAAATTAGTGGTGGAGTAAATTGCATCATTCAAATAACATTCAAACCCGGCAGAACAAATAGTGTTCTGCCGGGTTTGTTTTTGAAATGCAGTACAATTACCTGAATAAACTTTGTTGCTGATTCATTATATTTATTGACCATCGAATTTAATAATCCCGATTATGAAATTAACGATCCCGAAATCAGTTCGAAATAGCGTAACGGCTGAAAAGGCGGGTAATAGTGGTAAATCATTTGAGGCACCGGTAGTGCAGCGAAAGATCCAGACTGCTCAAATGGCTTTTGCCGATCAGCCTACAGCCACTCGGGAAGGTCTCCGGTTCAGGACTGTTTCAAACGAAGAGTTTCAATTAAATGTTGAAATCAATCAATTGCTGGAAAATTTTCAGGATAACCCTACTCCGCAAAAGCATCAAGCCATGATGGTATTGATTGAGCAGAAACGACAAGCGATACAAGGCAAACACAATACACTCGTTGGCATTGTAGATGAGTACGAAGCATCCAATCAGCCGGAACAAACAGCGTTTTTTACAAGTTATTTAGCGGATAAACCAAATCAGTTTGGAGGCGGAGCTCACGCCAATAATGGCGATAATGATTTGAATCACGGACAAATTGAAGCATTGTTTAATTCACTTCGCGCTAAAACAGTATCCGATCCGGGACTCAACAATGCCCAAAACAACAGTGTTGAACGCAGTCGGTTTCTTGTATTTATGCTTCAGGGAATGCACGATGATATTGGTGTAGATCAGTACCGGAATCTGGATCGAAATCTGGGCAACAATCGGAACATTATTATTGACAGAGGTCCGCGAAATAATTTGCTGGGTGGTGTGGCAAATAATAATGATGTTCCCGATACACGAAAAACAGACGACGGCAACGTTGGACAAGATGCAAACCTGTTACAGCAAGGCGGTTCGGGCTTAGGTTATCTGAATCTAAAATTTGCGAACGGCTATAACCGAACAGCTAATCCGAATGCAGGTAATGTTGGTGATGTTCAGGTGATGATGGACGATAATGACGATGCCTTACCTATTTTTACCGGTGTTGATCAGCAGAACAATACCAAGCTTTTTACAGGCCCGAAAAAGATGACGGTTCATCATGAAATAGGCCACCTCAACAGTATGTTGGAAGGGAAAGCCGGAGGTGGGCGTGCAAACCGGTTTGCCGGCGAGCTGAGCACATTAAGCGAACAGGAAGAAATGTATAATATTTGGGGAGGCCCCAGAAGCGACAGAGCCTATGGCGAAGAACTGGGAGTACCAAGAAGAACCGATCATGCAACACTCATTGCATATCGGGGTGATAATTTGGGAAGCACACACGGTGATTTTACATCGGTACTTGAAACAGCTTACGGATTTACCAATACCATTCCTCAACTGCAAGCACTTATCATTACAGAAATCAGACGGCTTTCAACCAGTGCATGGAATAAGGTAACGAAAGGCATTTGGTCTGCTCCAGACGGTATAAAAGCATTACGCACGTTACTTAATCAGAATGGTGTTACACTCCAGCAACTTCAACTGCGTGCACACCAATCAGGCCAAAATGTTGATAACGACCGCCACGGATTTACGCAACGTTTTTATGATTGTGTTGGCGGTATCAATGTGAATAACCGCAACAGTCTTAAAACATCGCTTGTTGCTCTGAAACAGATGGTTGTTCCGCAGGCTTGGGGTAACGGACAATAAAGCAAAGCTCCCGAATAAGCTCAGTTATTCCCGCTTTGCAGCCTGCCGCCGGTGTAGCTGAATGTAATTTCAAAGCCACCGCGACCGTTTGTTGACTGACGCAGCGCCGAAACATTGGCATCGTAGCTCAACCCGAGTGAGTAGTTACTCCACTGCAACTGTGCCGCAACAGCAACGGCATCTTTGTTTCGCCAGTAAGCTCCAACAGCAACCGACGACGACGAAACAAAGTTGGTATATCGCGATGATTCTTTAACCGTGTAGCGAATCAGCGAACCCATGACCAGCTCTGTAGTTTGCTGCCGCTGAAAAAGTACAGCCGGCAAAACTGCAAGCGGCGTATTTGCAATGCCAATCAGCGCATCGCCATGAATTGAAATGCGCGGCGCCAGTTTATCAAGTCCGTTAAATGCAATATTGGGTTGCGCCAAATGCCACGCACCGGCACCAATGCGAAACATGCGCTGATTGTTGGCGGTCATATATTTCTCGCTGCTTTTAAATGTCCAGCAAAGTCCTGCTCCAAGATCAAACAAATTGCGGCGGGCAGCTACAAGGTTTTCGCCGGGAAGCGCGGCATTCCACACCTGACCATCATATTGCGAACCCCACTGCAAACCTGCTGCGGTATAACTGCGCTGCAGAAAACCGAGATACACTCCAGCGCCTAGTGTTTGAAAATTATTGATGCGAACATGATACGCGTAATTCAAACCGGCATTAAGTGTGTTGAGTTTCGCTGCTCCCGCTCTGTCGTTAAGCACCATAATTCCGGCAGCCGAAAAGCCGCGCTTCTGTTTCTTCTGCTTCAGCCTGAATTGCCCTGAAGCATAAACACTCTGGTAAAACTCCCCAATTCCACCCCACTGATCGCGGTAAATAAGATTTCCGGATGCCGTGTTAAGTGCGCTGCCTGCTACAGGGTTGAGCCAATCGGCACCGGCAGTGAATTGTGTGAAATGCACATCTTGCGCAAAAACACGGCCCGCAAAAACTAAAAACAGAAAAACTATATACTTTTTCATCATCATCTGATCAATTGTACTTCGCCGGCCAGTTCTGCGGTGCGGCCATCAATAAGTGTTGCGCGGAGTTGCCAGGCATAAATGCCGCTGTTCATTGTTTCACCCTTGAACGTTCCGTCCCAGCCCCGCGTTTGTTCGGAACTAAAGAAAAGCTGATTGCCCCAGCGGTCAAATACCTGAAATGCCAATTCAGTAATGCAGTTGTTGTACACAAAAAGCACATCGTTGCTACCATCATCGTTTGGCGAGAATACATTCGGCACAAATACATCGCCGCAATTGTATTCAACGGTTACCAAAACACTGTCGGTTGAAACGCATCCGTCAACGCTTGTTACAGTAAGCAAATAAACCGTAGTAACTGTTGGCGATGCAACCGGCGATGCACAAGCACTACAACTTAGCGAAGCCGCCGGCGACCAGATATAGCTTCCGTTTCCGGTGGAATTCAAACTAACACCTGAACCAATGTTTACGGAAATATCAGCACCTGCATTAGCACCGGGCAGCGGAAGAACAAGTACCTGTACGGTGTCTGTTGTTGCACAATTGCCGTTGCTTACAGTAACGGTATAAGTAGTTGTTGCAGCCGGTTGCGCAAACGTAACGGCGGAGGTTGGATTGCTTAAACTTGCAGCAGGCTGCCAACTGTAATTACTTCCTCCGCTTGCAGTAAGCTGCACACCATCGCCGGCACAAATCAGTTCGTTGTTTCCGGCATCGGCAACGGGTGTTGGTGTAATGCCCACTACAATGGTATCAGTTCGGATGCCGCAGGTGTCGGAAACGGTTACGTAGTAGGTTCCGGCGGCGTTTACAGTAATGCTTTGTGCAGTTGCTCCGGTGCTCCACACATGTGTTGCACTCGGACTTCCGGCATTGAGTGTCAGCTGCTGTCCCGAACACAATGTAGTATCAGCCCCCAACTGCACCGGCGCACCGCAGCCAGCAGAAATTCCAAACATGGGCCGCGATGTGGTTGACTGCGCAGTTGCCGAAGTTGATGGTGTTGCATACTGTGTGATTGGAATCCCGCCGTTATCAGCATAATGGCCGATAATGGCCGATGATGAAAATGCAAATTCAAATTGCACGGCAAGATTATCGGTGAAGTTGTAAACGAAAGGAGTTTGCAGCACAACCGCTGTCCAGTTATCAGAAGGTACACCAAATGCGCCGGTATTGGGCGTGTAGGTATATGACGCTGCACTAAGTACAACCTGTGGTGTTCCCGAATTGAAATTAGCCACAAAGCTGGCCACAGGAACAGCAAGCGTGGTATGTCCCATAGTGACTACCAAATTGGTAAAGGTGGTGTTCGGATTGGATGAACTGCCGCCGTGCCTGAACCAAATGGTATCAATGGTAATGGACGATGTAACGGGATTGATCATCCCCGCAATTTCGGCTTGTGTGTAGATGAACAGGAACTTATTACAGAACCCGTCGATAAAAAAAGAATTATTGACTCCCGCGTTAGCCGGTGTGTGGAAGTAGTGCTGCGGAGTATTTTGCGCCTGAAGTTGCGTGAGTTGAGTAAGCAGAAAAAGTAATAATAATCTCTTTATCATGATGCAAAGATGGGTGTTCGTTGCTCACAAGGCAAAAATTTTTTCGATTATTCTATGATGAACAACGCTATTATTTTTTTCGATTCATCTGTTGAAATACCTGACTTTATTGATATCTTGAGGAATAAATAAACAGTTATTCTACTATTAGCATGACACCCTCTCCGGAGCTGCATCAGCTTATTCATTCGCTCAGTAAAAAGGAAAAGGCCTGGTTTCGCAATTGGTGCGGACGTAATTCGTCGGGCACAATTTACATGCAGGTGTTTGATGCTATTTTGGCACAGCGCACATACAACGAAGAAGCGCTGAAGAAAACGTTCAGCGGGAAGTCATTTCTCAAACGGCTTCCGGCCATCAAAAACTATCTCTCCGAACAAATTCTGGAGGCGCTCTGCGCGCTGCATACACCCGGCAACATGCTCGCAGCTTCTTCGCGCGAGATGCTGGCTATTCGTTTGCTGATCCGGAAAGGCATGTTCGACAAGGCTTACAAGCGCATTCACCGGCTGTATCCTCAGCTCATCAATCGGGAATTATTTCTACCGGCACTTGAGGCTGTGGCGTTGCACAAAGAACTGCTGCGCTTTATGAATCCGCCGAAGATAGAAGCCGAAATGGATGCCTTGATGAAAGCAGAACGTGAATTGCTGGAAAAATATACCCTCCTCAGCGCGTATCAGCACATCCATGATTTATTTAACCTGCACCAGCGCCGCATCCTGCATCCGCGACACAAAAAAGAAGAGGATGTGTTTAGAAAGCTACTCGCCAACCCGCTGCTGACTTCAATCAAACAGGCAAAAACAGTTGAAACCCGATACCTCTTTCACCGGATCAATGCCAGCTGTCATCTTATGCTGGGCAATCTGGAAAAAACAATGCAGCACAGAAAAAAATTAGTTGCCCTTTTTGAATCGCTGCACAATCCAACATCGATAGAAATTTCAAAGTACTCGGGGGTACTTTTTGATCTTGCTGCTGTTTACCGGAATCTTGGTAATACAGATGAAGCATTGCGTATCAACAAGCAAATTTTTGCGCTCAATTCAAAATATCCGCAATTCAGAACAGAAAACAATAAAGCTGTTGTTTTTAAACGCGGTGCATTGCTTGAATCTGACTTGCTGCAGCATTCGGGTCGATTTTCGGAAGGTGTGCAGCGCATAAGTACTTGGGAAAAAGGAATAGAGCGTTATCATGCGCTTATCGAAAAAGATATGCAGCTCATTCTGCAATACAACATTGCACTGCTGTATTATGGCGACGGAAAACTGCGGAAAGCACTGCAAACAATCAACTCAATTATCAACGAACATGAACACGACTATGTACACGATGTAGTTTGCTTTGCGCGCATCTTTCGTCTGTTCATTCACATCGACATTGGCAACGATGAACTTATCGGGTCAATTGCCCGATCTACATCAAACTATCTTAACCGCCGCAAACGGCTGTATACAACAGAAAATCTCCTGCTAAACTTTGCGCTGCAACTCGCCAAACCACTTACACGCGAGAAACAGCACATGATTTTTGCCAATCTGCTTGCGCAACTCGAAAAACTAAATGATAACCGTTTCGAAAAAGCCGCGCTCGAATATTTCGATTGTGTAAGCTGGCTCAAAGCACAACTTTCCGGCCGAAGTTTTGCTGAAGTTTATCAGGAAAAGAAATTAGTGCCTTAAAAAATCTCGAGGATTTATAGATGAACGACTGATGCGTGGCGGTTGGGCACTAAGGCCTTTTAAAAACATCTGAGATCAAAAAGGCTTTCTAGCAAAAACCTCCGAAGTCAAAAAGACCTCGGAGGTTGAAGTGATCGCTTTTTTTGAAACTTAGGCTGTTACCGCTTTGCGTTTTGAAACCAACTCAACGGCTGTTTTCACAATGGCATCGGTATCAAATCCGCATTCTTTCCAGAGTTGCGGTTGTTCGCCGTGTTCAATCCATTTATCGGGAATGCCGAGGCGTTTAATTTTTGCGGTGTAGCCGTGATCGGCCATAAACTCAATTACTGCACTGCCGAAACCGCCTTGTATGCAGCCATCTTCAACGGTGATTACAGCGCTGAAACGCGAGAACACATCGTGCAGCATGTCTTCATCAATCGGCTTCACGAAACGCATATCGAAATGCGCGGCATTTATGCCTTGTGCAGCGAGTGTTTCGCAAGCATCAACTGCAAAGTTGCCGGGATGGCCAATGGTGAGAATAGCTACATCTTTTCCTTCGCGCACCTTGCGGCCTTTGCCGATCTGAATTTCTTCTAACGGTGTGCGCCACTCGGGCATAACACCATTGCCGCGCGGATAGCGGATCGAGAACGGTGCTGCATTTTTATCGAGCTGCGCAGTATACATGAGGTTGCGAAGCTCCTGTTCGTTCATCGGCGCACTCACAATCATGTTCGGAATGCAGCGGAAGTAGGCTAAGTCAAACGAGCCGTGGTGTGTAGGGCCATCGGCTCCGGCAAGTCCGCCGCGGTCGAGGCAAAACACGACGTGCAGGTTCTGCAGCGCCACATCATGCACCACCTGATCGAATGCACGCTGCATAAACGATGAGTAGATGTTGCAGAACGGCACCATGCCTTGTGTAGCCAATCCGGCGGAGAAAGTTACCGCATGCTGCTCGGCAATGCCCACGTCGATCGCGCGTTCGGGCATGGCTTTCATCATAATGTTGAGTGAGCAGCCCGAGGGCATGGCCGGCGTGATACCCATAATTTTCGGGTTGGCTTCGGCCAGTTCTACCATGGTGTGACCGAACACATCCTGATACTTGGGCGGCGTGGGACCGTTGCTGGCCGCTTTCACCAATTGCCCGGTGTTTTTATCAAACAGCCCCGGCGCGTGCCAGAGTGTAGGATTGCCTTCTTCCGAAAACTTGAAGCCTTTGCCCTTGCGCGTAACCACGTGCAGGAGCTTGGGGCCGGGAATGTCTTTCAAATCGCGCATCACTTTCACCAGCCGGTCCACATCGTGCCCGTCGATAGGCCCAAAGTAGCGGAAGTTGAGTGATTCGAACAGGTTGCTGTGCTTGAGCAGCGCGGTTTTGAGTCCGTCGCTCAGTTTCGATGCCATTTTCTGCGCATCGGGACCAAACTTGCTCAGCACTTTCCACACCTCGTCTTTTACTTTGTTGTAGGTGTGCGAGGTGGTAATATCGTTCAGGTATTCTTTGAGCGCGCCCACGTTGGGGTCAATGCTCATGCAGTTGTCGTTGAGCACCACCAGCAGGTTGCTTTTCTCGATGCCGGCGTGGTTGAGGCCTTCAAATGCGAGGCCGGCCGTCATGGCTCCGTCGCCAATTACGGCAACTACCTGGCGGTCGTGTTCGCCTTTGCGGTTGGCGGCAACCGCCATGCCCAAAGCTGCAGAAATAGAAGTAGAGGAATGCCCAACGCCGAAGGTATCGTACTCACTTTCAGAACGTTTCGGGAAACCGGAAATGCCTTTGTAAATGCGGTTGGTATGAAACACCTTGCGGCGCCCGGTCAAAATTTTGTGTCCGTAAGCCTGATGCCCCACGTCCCAAACAAGCTGATCGTGCGGGGTTTCAAACACATAATGCAACGCCACAGTAAGCTCTACCACCCCAAGGCTGGCCCCAAAATGCCCACCCTTAACCGACACAAGATCAATGATGTACTGGCGGAGTTCATCGCAAAGCTGGGGAAGTTTGTCTTCGGCCAGTTTACGCAGATCGGCTGGAATTTCGATGTTCCGGAGAAGTTCTCCGGCATTGAATTCCGATGGTTCAGTGGTTTTGCTCATTGTATTACCTTAAACAAAGGTAGGGAGAAAAGGTTTATGTGCGGGTGTTTTTGGGGGTGATAACGTGATGTACGAAGTTTTGGTGTGGGTGGGGTGGTAAAAGGTGTTAAAAAGTTAGGGGATTCTCGAATATACGAAATATGCATTTTGCGAAGTTTGTATAGTTTGCGTATTGTGTAATTCTACGCATTTACCTAAAATATTGTCAATTAACAATTTCTAAATTAGTTGTGTTGCGTATATTTACGAGTTGGCGGTAATTTTAAGTGACAACACAAGAACAATAATATTAAGTTATGGCAAAGGTTAACCTTGACGCAATAATACCAAGAGAAGACTTTGAAGTTGAAGAAAACGCAACTCCAGGAAAAAAGAAAGAAACACTTTCAATTGAAGACATAAAATCAGACTCATTCTTTTTTTCTAATGTTCGTAAGCCAGACTTTCAAAGAGAGACAAATGAATGGGACAGCAAAAAAATTGCTGACTTTATTGAAAGCTTTCTAGATGGAGACCTTATCCCCGCAATTATTTTGTGGAGGAGCACAGGTGGTTACTTGTTTGTAATTGACGGTTCACACAGACTTAGTTCTTTGGCTGCTTGGATAAATGACGATTATGGAGATGGACCAATTTCAAAACAATTTTATGACGGTATTATTCCTGATGAACAAATTGATATTGCAGAAGAAACCCGTAAACTAATTCGGAAAAGAATTAGCTCTTATTCTGACTTCAAATTAGCATTAACTAATCCTGAAAAAGTATCACCTGAAATTCAGAGAAAAGCTAAGAACCTTGCAGCATTAGCAATTCAGTTACAATGGGTTGATGGTGGTGCAAATAAGGCAGAAAATTCATTTTTTAAAATAAACCAGCAAGCAGCACCTATTGACAAGACTGAATTGGTTTTGTTAGAAGCGAGAAAAAAACCTAACTGTATTGCTGCAAGAGCTATTATTCGAAGTGGTAAAGGACACAAGTATTGGTCCAACTTTTCAAAAGAGAATCAGACAACAATCCAAGAACTAGCAAAAGAAATCAACTCAGTTCTTTTTGCTCCAAAACTCGAAACGCCAATTAAAACATTGGACATACCAGTAGGCGGTAAAAACTATTCTGCACAAACATTGCCATTGATTCTTGAGTTTATAAACATAGTAAACAATATTCCAACGGACTTTAAAGAGAGTTTAGGAGATGATTTAACAGGTGACGAAACCATCAATATATTAAAGCAGACAAGACGAATTGCTTGGCGAATAAACAGCAATCATCCTTCTTCTTTAGGGCTTCACCCAGTTGTTTATTTCTACTCGCAAGACGGCAGACATAAGGTCGCTTCATTTTATGCAACACTTGCATTTGTAAAAGAGCTTGAAGAAAAGAATAAACTAAAGGAGTTCAGTCTAGTAAGACCGCAATTTGAAAACATCTTATTGAAAAATGACCCACTAATTCAACAGATAAATAGGAAATACAGAAGTGCGATAGCAAGCTACAGTCAGATTAAGGATTTTTATTTTGCAATAATTGAGCTTCTTCAAAAGGGAGTAAATGAAAACGAAGTTATTACACAACTGATAAAAACAAGTAAGTTCAATTATCTCACATTGACTGTAGAACAAAATGAAATAACGACTAACAAATTTTCAACTGAAAGAAAATCGGCTGTTTACATAAAAGAAGCACTCGCTAATGCTCCAAAATGTAAAATATGTGGTGGTTACATTCATAGAAATTCAATTTCAATTGACCATATTGAAAGAAAACAAGACGGTGGACTAGGAACAATTGATAACGGACAAATAACTCATCCATTTTGCAACACGACATTGAAAAACTGAGAAAAACTACCGCCAACAGCCGTTTGCCACAATGGGGGCTGAAGTGGTTAAATCAAGTGCAGTGCTACTATCAAAGTTTGTGCTTGGTTGACAGTGAAGTGCTCCGAAATCCCCACTGCGGCAAGCGGCAAAACGTTAGCTGAAATTATTAACGACCATTTCCTTATGACAAAAACAATTTTTTTAAGTCACAACGCAAAGGATAAACCCCTTGCAGATATA
>CALRTD020000014.1:0-21789 GCA_943371015.1 Synechococcus sp. UW140
CCTCTCGTTTTACATTTTACACTTTCCACTTTTCACTCTCCACTTCAACTAGCGTCGCATCTTGGGCATGTTGCGCATCATTTTAGCCATCTGGCCTTTATCGCTCATCATGCGCATCATTTTACGTGTGTCTTCAAATTGTTTGATGAGGCGGTTTACTTCCTGAATTGTAGTTCCGCTGCCTTTGGCAATGCGCTGGCGGCGGTTTCCGTTAAGGATTTCAGGATGTTCGCGCTCATCGGGTGTCATCGACTGGATAATGGCTTCGATGCTTTTGAAGGCATTATCGTCGATATCTACATCTTTCAATGCTTTGCCAACGCCCGGAATCATACCCATAAGATCTTTGATGTTACCCATCTTTTTGATCTGCTGAAGCTGTCCGAGGAAGTCGTTAAAGCTGAATTTGTTTTTAGCAATGCGATCCTGCAGGCGTTTTGCTTCCTGCGCATCAAACTGTTCCTGTGCACGCTCTACAAGGGTAACTACGTCGCCCATACCGAGGATCCGGTCGGCCATACGCTCGGGGTAAAACACATCAAGCGCATCCATTTTTTCGCCGGTACCAACAAACTTGATCGGTTTGTTAACTATCGACTTAATAGAAAGTGCAGCACCGCCGCGAGTATCGCCATCGAGCTTGGTAAGGATTACGCCGTCGAAATCAAGACGATCGTTAAAGGCTTTCGCTGTGTTCACCGCGTCCTGACCGGTCATGGCGTCAACCACGAACAAAATTTCGTCGGGACGAACGGCGGCTTTTACAGCGGCAATTTCATTCATCATCGCTTCGTCAACCGCAAGACGGCCGGCGGTATCGATGATTACAATTGAATAGCCGTTCTTTTTGGCATGATCAATACCGCGCTTGGCAATAGCTACGGGATCTTTGATATCGGGTTCGGCATACACCTCTACGCCTATCTGCTCGCCAAGCACTTTGAGCTGGTCAATAGCGGCCGGACGGTAAACGTCGCCAGCCACAAGCAGCGGATTTTTACCGCGTTTGGTTTTCAGCCAGTTGGCTAATTTGCCCGAGAAAGTAGTTTTACCCGAACCCTGCAAACCCGACATGAGGATAACGGTTGGATTACCGCCGAGCTTGATATCGGTTTTTTCTCCGCCCATGAGGTTTTTAAGCTCATCATGGGTGATTTTAACGAGCAACTGCCCCGGTGAAACCGACTGCAGCACGTTTTGCCCCATTGCCTTGAGCTTTACCTCGTCGGTAAATTTCTTGGCTACCGGATAGCTTACGTCGGCATCCAGCAGTGCTTTACGCACTTCTTTCAGGGTTTCCGCTACGTTAATTTCGGTGATCTTGCCATCACCTTTGAGTACTTTAAACGCCCTTTCGAGCTTATCGGAGAGATTTTCAAACATGATATTGCCTTAATTCAGAAGGAGTGCAAAGGTAAGAAACCGCAGCGGTTTTGAAAACTACTGTTGTTTCTGCAAAAAAGCTGATGCCAGTTATCAATCTCAGGCAATTGCAGGCGGCGAAAAGCGTTATTTTTGCTGAAAGCACTTATGCCCTAAAACGTGCTCAAAAAATATCACTCAGATATATGACCTTTTATTCTGTAAAGAAAATTGCCGTTCAGTTACTCTGCGCAAGTACTATTGTTGCTGCTGTTCAGCAAAAAATGAGTGCACAGACAACCACCGCTCCTGCTCCAACCAACAAAGTAATTATTACCAACGGCCCTGAAGTAGAAGCTCGCAAATCGAGCCTTGATGGGTTGGCCGGACACGATGAAACGGGGTATTACATTGTTCGCCGCCAGAAAAAAACTCTTTTTCTCGAACGGCTGGGTACCAATATGGATATTACCAAATCGGTAAAAATTGAACCCAAGCTGAAATACAAAGACATGCGTGCAACGTTTATGCGCTGCCGTATGTTTAACGGCAATCTGTTTATGTTCTGGCAGGCCGCTGATACCCGCGGCATGGCACTTATCAATCTTGTGCAGCAGATAAATAAGCAAACCCTGATGCCCGAAGGAACAATTCGTGAACTGAATAAAATTACCTTCCCGGGTCGCCGCTCTATGAACCGGGCTATGGCCTACGGCAGTTTTTCGCAGGTCATTGTTTCGGAAGATGAAACCAAAGTAATGATGGTGCGCCCCGAAGAGCGTGAAGACGAAGCCCTGCCCACCAGCTACGAGCAAATGATTGTTGAGGTGTATGATGATCAGCTGAACAAACTCTGGGAAAAAAACATCACCATTCCCCGCCCCCGAAATACCTTCTCCATTCAAAACATCAGAATTGAAGATGATGGAACTATTTACATCAGGGGAATGGAAACCCAGGAGCGATCAGAAGCCCGCCAATCACGCCGCTCAGGAAAACCGGACTACAACTACTACATCTATCGTCTGGCCGAAAATGGTGCTGATTTAACCGAAATTCCGCTCACACTCGAAGGCAAATTCATTACCGATGTTACCGCCTCTACTACATCAAACGGCGACATAGTGCTGGCCGGTTTTTATTCAGAAAAAGGAACGTTCAGCATCAAAGGCGTTTTTTATCAGCGCATCAGCGGAAAAACTGAAGAAGTGCTTGTCCGCAAAATAACTGAGTTCGATAAAGCATTTATTACACAATATGCCTCAGAACGTGAAGTAAAGCGAATGGAAAAACGCGAACGGCGCGGCGATGAGCCCGAACTGTTTGAGTTTGATATGGATAATTTCCTGCTTCGCGAAGATGGAGGCGGAACACTTGTTGCCGAACAATACTATCTCTACATCGAAACTCAAACCTTTACAGGCGCAAACGGACAAACCACCACACGCACTATTTTTCATTACTATTACAATGATATTTTGGTGCTCAACTTCAATGCCGCCGGCGATCTGGTATGGAAATGTAAAATCCCGAAACGACAGCACACAACCAACGACGGAGGTTATTATTCGTCTTATGCATTGATGATACAGGGCGACAAGCTGTTTTTCATTTACAACGACAATCCGAAGAACCTTACGCTTCAGGAAAACGAAGCCCCTGCCGATTTTTACCGAAACCGCCGTGAACTGGCCGTCGTAATTGCAGAAGTAACAGCCGACGGAAAACTGACTCGCGAACTTTTGCTCACTACTGAGCGCGGAGAAGTAATTGTAAGACCGAAGGTATGTGAGCAAACTGCCGCCAACGAAATGGTTTTGTACAGCGAACGCACAAGTGTATTTCAATTCAGCAGAGTAGTTTTTAAAACAGAGTAATTATGGTAAAACGTATCAGCATTCTGTTTTTACTGTTGCTTGGTGCAGAACAATTGCCTGCACAATTTATTACCGCCGGAATTTCGCCCGGGCTGAGTATGGCGCGCTACAAAAACCTGCCGGCTGCTGAACGTGCACGGTTTCCCTCGCCCTATTATCCCGGTATTTGCATCGAAGGCAATTACATTGTTCAGGGATTTCCGTTCCCGATTTCAAGCTACAACAGCATTGGGATTGGTTTTTATACTTCTGATTCTGATACGGCTGAGCTTCAGGACGGACAAGGCACCAAAGTAGTTCGGCGGGTAAACACACGCGATATTCGTTTGCGGTTCGGATACGAAATTCCGATGCAGAACGAGTTTTTGACCGTTTGGCTGGGCTGGTCGGCAGGCTGGCGCGGCGGGAAAAGTAAAATCCTTTCTGCGTTCAATAATTCCGGCACAGCCGATCCCGGTACTTACAGTTCTCTGGCAGCCCGGCAGGGCGGAGCTTCAATGGGAATTCTTGCCGGCGGGATGTATGAATTTGAACACTTTTTCGTCTTCGGGCGTTATGAGTTTGTAGTATCGCCCGGCGGCCGGCTTTTCGGTGCAAGTTCGTGGCATCAGATTAATGCAGGTGTATTTATTCCGGTTTACCGGTTTATATGATGAAGACAATGAAGATGAAACATTTAGTTGCACTGGCGCTGCTCATTTGCGGTACAACCGGTAACCTGCATGCTCAGGAACTGACCGGGCCTGTAGATTTTACAGCCTACCAGCCACTCATTAGCCACGGAGAAATTCCGCAGGATATTCTTTTAAGCACCCGCGAAAAAGTAGATCGCGCAAAAGTTACTTCCAAACGATCAGCCAGCGCTTATCAAAGCTGGGATCAGGAGCAATACATTCTTAAAAGCAACTACCTGATTGACCAGCTTCTGGTAAGCGGAAAAGTGCTGTTTGGCGATACAGTTACCAACTATGTAAACAGTGTTGCCGATCGCTTGCTGAGCAACGATGCATCCTTGCGTCAAAAGCTTCGGTTTTATTGCCTGCGCACATCGGCACCCAATTCTTTTGCAACCGATCAGGGCATGATTTTCATTAGCGTCGGACTAATTGCTTTGCTCGAAAATGAAGCACAATTAGCCTACGTGATCGCCCGCGAAATTGGTCATTACGAGAAAAAACATTACTCCAATATCAATCTTACTTACGATAAAGTTTTTTCGCGCAATGAACGCGACAGGTACGAAAATGTTGAAGATCGGCTGCTTTCGCTTGGCGCATACAGCTTTGATGATCATCAGCAAGCCGATGAATTTGGTTTAGACCTGCTCAAACAATCCGGCTACGACTGCGAGGCTGCACCTGCTGCACTTTACATGATGCAGTACGGCAAGCTTCCGTTCGAGGAATATCGTTTTGATCAGACATTACTTGAACGACAAGCAATGAAATTTCCGGCACAATTTATTCCCGACAGTGTTCAGCCGGTAAATTACAACCTTACAGCCAACTCAAACACTTATGCCGTGCAGCCGCGTCTTGCAGAACGCCGGCAAAGTATTGAGCGTAAAGTAAAGCTCAGCAACAACTGCGGAAACCGAAAGTTTGGCGATGATCCGATGCAGCATGATTACATGCGCAAAGTATGCCGGTTTGAAACAGTACACTATCAGCTTACCGTGCGCGATTATGCTGGCGCTTTTGTAAACGCCGGCTACCTGCTCAAAACGGATTCTAACAGTGCGTATCTGAAACTCTGTATCGGAAAAGCGTTGTACGGAATGGCCAAATACAAAAATGCCGGCACGTTTGCAGGTGTTGTTGCTTCAGCATCTAAAAAAGAAGGTCAGCAGCAGCGGGCTTATTTTCTGTTCAATAAATTAACCGCACCGCAACTGAACCTTGTAGCTCTTCGCTATATATATGATCTCAACAAACAACAGCCTTCCGAATATCTGGCATCGCTGGTAAATGATCTTACTGATGACCTGATCCTGAAACACAAAATTACGTTTGCTGAATTGTATGATGCAAAACCCGTAGTGAGTAGCCAGAGCAGCGATACCGTTGGCGTAAAAACAAAACAAGTGGTTGGTGATACAAGTAAAAATCAAACGTTTGTTTCTAAATACGATAAGCAAAAAACACAGAAAACCACCACACCAAAAACCGGCGATATTACTGAGCAAAAGTTTCATCTTCTGGCCTTTTACGATGTAATAAAAGAAGCAGATGTGCAGAAAATTTTTGATGATGCAACTGCACGGGTTGAATATGAAACACAGCGCAAAGAAAAAGAAGCCGACCGTTTTGCACGGATGAGTCCGTATGAGCAGCGCCGTGAATTGCAGCGCCGCCGTCAGGCAAAATCTACAAACGCTGCTTTGGGGGTAAACTCTGTTGTGGTTGTAGATCCGTTTTATTTTTACGCCGATGACCGCAACGGTTTGAAGCTGATGAAGTCTGAAGATCTTCGCCTGAAGTTTTGTGAGTCGATTGAAGAAACTGCCAGCGAAGCCAACCTGAAAGCAGAACTGCTCAATCCAAAAACATTCACCGCGCGCGACGTTGAAAAATACAATGATCTCGCTGCCATTAACGACTGGCTTGGTGAACGGATGTCGCACGACAATGCAATCAGCATCATTCCTTTGCAGAGCGATGAAGCTTTGGTGGCCGGCAAAAAATACAAGACCGAACACATTTATGTTACCGGTGTACTCACCTACAAACAGCAGCGCGAAAACAGAGGAAGCGTACTCCTCTACTCGCTTATCTTTTATCCGATGCTTCCTCTGGGAATTGCATACGCATTAACTCCCGAGCACGATACTTACTACTACTCCATGGTATATAACATGAGTACCGGCGAAGAGCGCATGAAACGCGTTGTACACCTGCATTCGAATGCCAGAAACGGATTTATCGTTTCGCAGATGTATGACACGATGCTGCAAATTAAAATGAAACCGACTAGAAAAGGCCGCCAATGAAACGCATACTGATCATTTCCGCACTCTTCATTTCTGTTGCAGCACTGGCGCAAAAGCCCGTAGTTCCGGGCTATCTCGGGAAACGCTTATACTTTGGCATAAACGGCAGTACGTTCATGCACTTTGAACGCGATCTGCTGGATCAGGTGAATCTGAGTAATTTTCCGATGAACACCCGGTTTTCGTATAAAACAGAAGTAACTGCCAGCTATGCCCTAAACCGAAATGTTTCTGTTGGTATCACCGGAACGTATGCACAGCAGAAAGCCTATTTCGGGATTCTTGGTGTAAAAGTACTGCGACCAAATTTCCCCGATACAATTGTAGATAACATCATGCCGGTATCGCCGGGAACAGAACTTGGGCGATATCGCTACAATTTTTATTCGGTGCAGGCGCATATTCAAATCTTCAGACGCAATTTTATTGCGCCCGCAGGCCGCTACCATTACTTCGGAATTGGGTATCTGCGTTATGTGCCGGTAATGGAACAGGAAGGATTAATTGTGGTTCAGCCGGTTGATGCAAGCGGGCAGGAATTTGGAGCATCCTACACACAGGTGGTTCCGAATCTCGGTAAGTACGGCACATTCCGCATTACCTATCAGATGGGACGAATTACGCCGATCAATAAATTTCTGTTTATCAATACCTCATTCGGCATCAACTTCTATCCCGGCGGCGATCATGCCGAAGCGTTTATCAACTCCGGCAACAACACAGTGGCAACGTTTCAGGATGCATTTGTAGCTACGCTTCACCGCAATCTGGTTCGGCACAATACATTTGAGTTGAAAGTTGGGCTGGGATGGTTCGCCTTCTGATCAGCGTGAAAATTTCTCTTTATCGAGATCGCTGAAATGCTTTTTGCCCAAACCAAAATGTGCAATGACTACAGAGCCATTGTACACGGCTGAAGTTGCATAGCTTTTAACTCCTGCTTTCAGCTTTTTGCGTTTGCGCAGCGTGCGGGGCAATTGCCCGTAAAAATTAAAATGCGCACGAAGCACAGCAAAACAATGCTTCCAATCGCCCGCCACCAAAAAGCGGACACCTGCAACACCGTCGATAATGAGGCGGAGAAAAATCTTTACACCAAACCAACCCGGTGCATGATTTTTAGCCATCATCACCAGATTATTTCGGAAGTTGAGAAAGGTCTTCTTCGGATTAATCTGCGATAAAGTTCCGCCGCCAACATGGTACACAATTGAATTGCCGCAGTATCCGATGCGGCGCCCCATGTTGCGCAAACGCCAGCAGAGATCAATTTCCTCCATGTGCGCGAAGAAATCTTCGTCTAGACCACCTGCTGCGCGCCAATCGGTTGCACGCATCATCAGGCAGGCGCCGGTAGCCCAAAACACATCGCAGGTATCGTCGTACTGGCCGTTGTCGGTTTCAAATGTGTTGAATAATCTTCCGCGGCAAAACGGGAAGCCCCATTTATCAATAAATCCGCCGGCTGCACCGGCATATTCAAATGCTTCGCGGTGACGAAAACTACGGATCTTGGGCTGACAGGCGGCCATGTCCGGATTTTCGTCCATGAGTTTTACCAACGGTTCAAGCCAGCCCGGAGTAACTTCAATATCAGAATTGAGCAACACATAGTAATCGGCCTGTACCTGGCTCAGCGATTCGTTGTAACCGCGGGCATAACCACCGTTAGATGAATTGCGGATCACGCTGATCTGCGGATAATGCTGCTCAAGCCAAACAACAGAATCGTCGGTTGAAGCATTATCAGCCACAATAAGTTGAACGCTGCTGTGTGTATTTGCTACAACGGCAGGCAGAAACTGTTCGAGCAAAGCCCGGCCGTTCCAGTTCAGAATTACAACAGCGGTGGTTGACATGGGCGCAAAAATAGGGGTTTCAGGGTTTCTGTTGCACAAGATCGGGCAAACAGATACTTCCCCCCCATCATTTTTGTAACTTTGCAGCCGCTAAAGTGCAGTTTTTATGGAAGAACGGGTTCTGAATACGATTGAAGAGGCTCTTGATGATATCAGAGCAGGAAAAGTAATTATTGTGGTTGATGATGAAGATCGCGAAAACGAAGGGGACTTTATTGCCGCCGCACGTCACGTTACGCCCGAAGTCATCAACTTTATGGCCACACATGGCCGTGGCTTGATTTGCGCTCCAATTATCGAAGATCGTGCTGATGAGCTTGGGCTCGAACTGATGGTTCCCAAAAACTCATCGCTGCACGAAACACCGTTTACGGTTTCTATTGACTTGCTGGGCAACGGCTGCACAACAGGCATCTCAGCATCAGACCGCAGCAAAACCATTCAGGCACTCATTGATCCGAATACCAAGCCGGAAGACTTCGGCAAGCCGGGGCATATTTTCCCGCTTCGCGCCCGCCGCGAAGGTGTGCTGCGCCGTATCGGACATACCGAAGCTACAATTGATTTTGCCCGTCTTGCCGGTTTTGAACCCATCGGCGCGCTGGTAGAAATTATGAACGAAGACGGCACCATGGCGCGACTGCCGGAACTGCTGCAAATTGCCAAACGTTTCGATCTCAAAATCTGCTCGATCAAAGACCTGATCGAATACCGACTGCGCACCGAAACCACCATTGTGCGCGAAGTGGAAGTTGAACTGCCTACTGAGCACGGCAATTTCCGTATGATTGCCTACACGCACACACCTTCGGGCGAACAGCACCTGGCTCTGGTAAAAGGCAACTGGAATCCGGGAGATCATGTGCTGGTGCGCGTTCACTCATCGTGCATGACCGGTGATATTTTCGGCTCGTGCCGCTGCGATTGTGGGCCGCAATTACACAAAGCCATGGAAATGATTGAAGCCGAAGGCCGCGGTGTAGTTATTTATATGAATCAGGAAGGCCGCGGAATCGGGCTGCTCAACAAACTGAAAGCCTACAAACTTCAGGAACAAGGTCGCGATACTGTTGAAGCCAATCTTGAACTCGGCTTTAAAATGGATGAACGCGATTATGGCGTTGGCGCTCAAATTCTCCGCGATTTAGCGGTGAATAAAATTCGCCTCATGACCAACAATCCCAAAAAACGCGCCGGACTCATTGGCTACGGATTGGAGATTGTAGATAATGTAGCGCTCGAAATAAAATCAAACAAACACAACCAGCTTTATCTCGAAACCAAGCGCGACAAACTTGGCCATTCATTGAAACTGGAAAAATAACCGGGATAATTTACCCGAAAAATAGCAGCGAGTGTAAAATGGTTGTGTTTGAAGTACACGAACATTTTACACTCTTTTTTTGCAATCAAAACTTATGCGTGAAAAAATTTACCTGAGCTGGAGCGGCGGAAAAGATTCAGCCCTGGCACATTGGATGCTCAGTCAGCGAAAGGATATTGAAGTAGCAGGATGGCTGTGTACAGTGGCGGCATCGGAAAACAGAGTTTCGATGCACGGTGTTCAGCCAGCATTAATTGAAGCACAGGCCGCCGCAGCCGGAGTGAAACTGAAATTAGTAAGCGTTGCCGCAAACTCTGCCGCAGGTTGGGAAGAAGCTATGCTGACAGCGCTTGGCGAACTGAAAGCAGAAGGCATAACTACAATTGCGCACGGAGATATTTTTCTGGAAGACCTGCGTAACTACCGAGACGAACTGCTGAGCAAAGCCGGTATGCAAGGTTTGTATCCGCTCTGGAAGCAAAATACGACGAAGCTTATTGAACTATTTCTGCAAAATGGATTTGAAACACATCTTTGCTGTGTGAGCGATGAATGGTTTACAGAGCACGATGCAGGCCGGTTGCTGAATGCTGATTTTGTTCGGGAGCTTCCGGCCGGAGTTGATCCCTGCGGCGAAAATGGAGAGTTTCACACCTACTGTTTCAATGGCCCGATTTTCAGCAAATCGATAAACATTGAAGTCGGCGAAAAAGTATATCGCGCGTTGCCGCTGCAAACTATAGACGGTGTAAAAGGCCCGAAAGGTTTCTGGTATGCCGACCTGAAACTTAGCCAAACAACTGTTTAATTTGAGCGCGGCGGCAATGAATCCCGGCGTGTTGAATCAACTTTCGGAGGTTCGGGCGCAGGTTCTGGTTTACGCACGCGTTCTGTAATCAGATAAGCTTTATAGCGTACCATGAGATCGTGAAAACTATCGAAGTCTTCGCGGTAAAATACGCCAACACCTTGCGTAAACGGAGCAGTTGCGTTAATCAGCGTGTTGTCGTTTGAGCGGTTAAATGCGCGCAAACGAACACGACCATCATCCGTAACTTTATATTCAACGTTAACATCACCCACCCATTGTACTGCGCTGGCTGACGAAAGCTGTGTCTGTTCTTCGCGTCCGAAGTTTCCGTCAATGGTAACTCGGTTGTTGAGAATAGCAGTTTGCATGTACAGTTTTAACTCGCCCTGACTTACGTCATCGTTTGGTCTGTACTTCATTTGTACAGAAAAATCATTACTGATTTGTGAAAGCCAGTTATTAAGTGTTCCTGAAACAAAGTTGGAAAGAATGGTTGAACTGGTACCGCCTACTACGTTAGAGTTGGAAGTCCCATCGCGAAATTCGGAAGGTGTGATAAAGCTGTTGAGAACGATCAAAGACAAAACTTGTTTATTACGTTCAAGCTCAATCTGCGTGTAGCTTTTCACCGTCTCCTGAATATTCTGATCAGCTGTTGGCAGTTCAATATCAAAGCCAATGTTCGGGTTCATCAGATTACTGTCGAGGTGCATGACTACATTAACCGGATAAGCTTTTTTGTAGGCCTGATTCACAGAATCGAGCGGAAAGAATGGCTCTACAGAAGCATTGGCTTTATAAACGGCATCCGCATCAATGATGGCATGTTCAGGATCTCCGCTCCAGCTTATTGTACCGCCCCGTGCGAGTTCAAATGGCGCATAAATAATATTTTTCAGGGTAAAGAGGTATTTCCCGCTGCTTACCTGATACTGGCCTTTCATTGTAAAATCGCCTTGTTCGCTCAGGTTCATATCCAGAACGCCGGTACCCACAGCTTTAATTTCATCGCCAACGGTTTTATCGAAAATCACATTCACATCAGCATCTTCAGTGGCTTCAATGGTAAGGTTCATTTCAATACCATTGTTCTTGAACTGATTCGACTGCATTTTTTTAACGGCAACAGAATCTTTAGCGAAATAGACAAAATCGTTTTCACCAACTTCAGAAGTATAACTCATCGGAATATTGAATACCGATCTGATCGTGCTGCCGTTATTTACAATGCTCTCGGTTTTAGCGTTGATGTTTATTGAAATCTTATCATCAACAAAACCGAATATGTTCATAAACCCTGTTGCAAACACAGTTCCGAAGTACAATTCATTGTCCTTCTCTTTGGTGTCCATGACCAAAAACTTATCCAGTGCAAAGTCCATATCGAACTGGAAATTGCTGAAATTGGAATGATACAGGTGACCATAAATCTTTGCTTTATTCCCATACTTATCAGCCACCTGATAATCGTCGAAATAAAACGAGTTGGGTTCGATGTACACTTTTTGTTCGTAAGCCTTAACATCAATTCCCAAATAATCAATTGTAGCTTTTTTGATGAAAACATCTGCAGAACCGTCAAACTCTGGTTTATTGAGTGTGCCGGCAACATGCACTTTTCCGCCTATCGTTCCAATCATGCGGCTGCAATATTCTTTAAGAAGCGGTTGCAGAATGCCGAGATCTATATTGTATAAGCTCAGGTCAATATCAAGACTATTTTCATCGCGTTTGGGGAAGTAATATCCTTCAAAAATGATGTTGTTTACAAGTGAATTGGTTTCTTCGTTTTTGATTCCTTTCGAAAATTCGCCGTGCATATAAACTGCTGTGCGCACTTTATCCCAAACAGCATCAACATGCCCTTCGCCGAGCTTTTGTCCGTTAATATACAAGTTGGTAAACTCTGTATTACTGGTAAAAATTGGCGTTCTGTATAAATCGGAAAGCGTTGTTTGTCCGCTTACAAATCCGCTTAACGATAATCCTGATGCTTCCGTAAAATAATTCAGGTGATAGAGATTGAACTTATTAAGACTAACCAGCAACTGATCGGAAGCAAGATCAGAAACAATTCCGTTCAACCCAATCAGCTGATTACCGGATGAAAATTTCAGGTTTTTAAATTCGATTCTGCTTGAATCAATCAGCACCTGATTTCCGCCAGCAACTTGCCAAAGCGAATCATTCAGGTAAAGCGAAGCATTGAGAAGCTGCATACTCAATGCAGAACCGCCAAGGAAATGTGTAAGCAGAATCACCTGTCCTTCGTTGCGGCGGCGGCTTTGGTTGTTCCAGTCGAGGCGTGTTAGCAGTGAATCGTTGGCAGCGCTGCATTTCAACTGCACATTATTCAATCCAACCGAATCACTCAATGCAATGCGGTTCATCCGTCCGTTCAGTTCGCAGCGGCGTGCAGTGTTTGAAAATGTAATATTGTGTAACCCCTCGAACCGTGTGCCTTTCCAGCTTATACCATCTGAGTCGAGCAAACCATCAAGATGTCGTTTTTCTGTGTCAAAACTTCCTTTGAGGAATGTACCGGGTTTTATAGCAAGACCGGGAGCCAGCACTTCCACAGGTCGGGTATTTTGATTGAAAGTGAGGTAGTAGGTAAATTTCTGTTCCGGTGTTTTTGTTTTTTTCTTTTTCGGATCTGCAGGTGCCGGGGGCGGAAAATAAGAGGGCAAATAATCCGACAATAAATTCTTCACTGTTGAAGGAAGTTCCAGCAGTTGAAAACGACCTTTAATGGTTGCCGTTGCAATATCAGATTCCAGTGCAATAGTGCGTGTAGAGTCGTTTTCAAAATTCTGTGCATTGAGTGTAAGCTGCCTGAATGAATATTGCTCTCCGTTTCGCACATAATCAAGCTGCTGCACACCAATGGTTCCGGTCATGTTGTCGATATTGCTGCCTTTGAGGCGCATCTCTAATCCGGTAGTCAGGATATGTTCTTCGTCTGCATTCAGAAATCCGAGTGCGCCGAGATTCGCAGAATCAATATCTGCTGTAAAATTCATGACGGGCACTTTGTCTTTAAAATTGACCATCCCCGAAAACGAAAGTCGTGCATTCGGGTCACGCATTTCAAGCTGACCGATATCGTATGTTCCGCGGTAGAGGTGTCCGTTGGTGATGGTAATATTTCGGTAGGTATAATTGTTGAACGCAACTGCACTGAGTTGCCCATTCACATCGGTGTCCATTATTTCAGGACGCAATCCGCTGCCGTCAATATCTATTGTTCCGGAAACTGTACCGAGTCCGGCAACATCAAATAAATTTCCCACATCAAAAGCTTCGGGCGAAATCCGGCCATGATATACAAACAGCGAGGAAGTATCGGGCTGCGACATGGCAAGATTGTCGAGATTAAGATTCCCGAGTGCTGTAGTGAATCGTCCGTGTGCAACAAATTCCGACAAAAAGCCTTCATACGTTCCGGCGAAACCAATGGTACCCAGCTTTGCCATTTCTGCGGGCAAATCAGTAAGCAGTGAATCACCTTTTGTAAACGGTGGACTGGGTAAACTTCCGAGATCGTAGTAACTCGTTCTGAGTTCGCGAATGCGGAAGTTCATATCGGTAGTTTCAATATCAGGCAAGCCGTTGAAATTGAAATTTCCGGCGATGAGAGAATTACGTCCGAACTCAAGTCGTATGTTTTTACAGCGCAATCGCTCAACCGTTCCGCTCACATCACCACTCACCAACACTTTCTCGTGAATACCTTCGAGATCAGGCGAAAAATAAGCAATATCAGCCATTTCAACCTGTGTGCTGTCGAGATGTCCCTGCATGCGCACAAGGTGAATAAAGTCATCTTCAATAGCTTCGAGACTATCATACACAAACTTGAGATCTCCTTTTACTAGGCTTGCAGGCGTTCCAATTTTCAGTTTTCGGAAATGAGCATATTCTTCAGAAAGCGTGAGTTCCGATTCAAATTCCTTCACTTCAAAACCGCATTGTTCGCGGGCGCGGAGGTAATCGAGATGCAGTTGTACCGAATCGCCGGCGGGGCGTATATCTTCAAAATGAGCATGCACGCCGGTAACACGGATATTTTCATAATCCATGCCCGGATCGGAAATGGTATCACGGGTATCGATATATGCAATCCGCACATTATCCAGCGTAATCCCGCCCAGCTCAACCTCCCACGGCGATTTTGTTTTGGGCTTCTTCGGGCCGGTTGATTTAAAGTGCATAAGAATGAAGCGGTAGTTCAGTCCGCGTTCATTCGCATACTTTTTCAGTTTGATATTGGCATTGCTGAGCTTTATATCTCTCAGCGCAAGCTGATGATTTTCGTAGCTGAACCTCCGCACATCGGCAATCAATTCATCGGCATACAGCAAAGTATCGCCGTGCTTGTCTTCCACATAAATACCTTCGAAAACCGCTTTCGTAAAAAACTGAATATTTACACCCTTCACTTCAACTTTGGTCTCCAGCTCATCGGAAAGCCACGAAGTGGCCCGCTGAGCCAGCCATGTTTGAACCGAAGGAAGCTGAATGAGAAAATAAGTGGAAATCAGTAAAACAACGAGCACAATCACAATCCGGAGGAGCCAGCGCCCCGCCTTTTTGATAATTTTGCCAATGATACGCTGTTCTTCTGCCATGTGTTAGTTGATGCACAACCGGAAATGCCGGTTATGCACAGCAATAAAAACGCCAGAAACAGGATTTACGGTTGTAATCTGGGACTTTTTTGCAAAAATAAACATATTAAGCATGCCGCTCATCCTTGGAATTGAATCATCGTGCGACGAAACGGCTGCCGCCGTGCTCCGAAACGGCCGGTTGCTCTCGAATGTTATTGCGGGGCAGGATGTGCATAAACAATGGGGCGGCGTAATTCCCGAGCTGGCCTCACGGGCGCACCAGCAGCAGGTTGTGCCGGTTATTCACGAAGCATTGAAACAGGCCGGTGTTGAGCCACATGAGCTCGACGGTATCGCTTATACACAAGGTCCCGGACTGCTGGGCGCGCTGCTGGTGGGCGGATCATTTGCAAAAGCTTTTGCGCTGGCGCTTGGTAAGCCGCTGCTGGCTGTAAACCACATGCAGGGACATATTCTGGCGCATTTCGTGCGCGATGAACAGGAAAGGCCGGTACCCGAATTTCCGTTTCTCTGCCTCACGGTCTCGGGCGGACATACCCAACTTGTGCGTGTTGACGATGCCCGCACGTTTGTGCTGATCGGAGAAACGATAGATGATGCTGTCGGTGAAGCGTTTGATAAATGCGCAAAGATTCTCGGTCTCCCCTATCCCGGCGGACCGTTAATTGATAAATATGCCGCCGAAGGCAACCCGAAAGCATTTGTGTTTCCCGAAGCACAAGTACCCGGGCTGAGTTTCAGTTTCAGCGGACTGAAAACCGCTGTGCTTTACTTTGTGCGCGACAAAACGCTTGCCGATCCGGAGTTTGTGCAGAATAACCTGCCTGATATATGCGCCTCGGTTCAGCATACCATTGTAAAAACCCTGCTGAAACGGGTAAAGCGCGCCGTGAACGAAACAGGGATTAAACGTGTTGCCCTTGCAGGCGGTGTTTCGGCAAACAGCGGACTTCGCAAAGCACTTCAGGCAACCGGCGCTGCCGAAGGCTGGGAAACTTACATACCCCCTTTTGCCTATTGCACCGACAATGCTGCAATGATTGCAATGGCCGGACATTTTCAGTTACTGGCCGGCGAATTTGCCGGACAGGATACATCACCTCAGCCCCGCTTCAGCCTGTGATTAACGACTTATTCCGCGATACTTTCCGGGCCGCCGAAGCAGATGCCGAAGCCGCACGCATAAAAAACGACCACAAAACGCACCGCAAAACCTGGATCATTCTGATCTGGGCTGCGGCCGGTCTTACGCTCATCAATTATGCCGGAAATACAGCGAATATTACCGCATTTCTAAATAACATCGGCTTACAGCAGGCGGCTGAAACCTTCTTTGAATGGGCAAATCAGAGTGAAAATGCGCAACTGCATCACTTAATCTGGTGGGCATCCGTTAGCATTTTTAACTATCTGCTGGTTCCGCTCCTGCTCATCCGATTTGTTTTCCGCGAGCACATTGCCGAATACGGTTTCAAACTGAAAGGAGCCTTCGGAGGTTGGCCGTTGTATGTGATGATGCTGGTTGTAATGCTTCCGCTTGTGGCTTATTTCTCAGGAACAACAGCTTTTCAGCAGAAATATCCGTTCTACCAGCCGCAAAACGGCGAAGCACTTTGGCCTAACTTCTGGATTTGGGAAGGCTTTTACCTGCTTCAGTTTGTAGCGCTGGAATTCTTTTTCCGCGGCTTCATGACTTTAGGTTTGCGCGAACGCTTCGGTTTTTACAGCGTTCTGGTCATGATGGTTCCGTATTGCATGATCCATTTCCGCAAACCCATGCCCGAAACCTTCGGTGCCATTATCGCCGGCATTGTACTGGGCACGCTGAGCATGAAAAGCCGCTCGATATGGCTTGGCGTACTCATCCATTACAGCGTAGCCATTACGATGGATTTATTTTCGCTTTTCAGGAAGTGATAAGTGGAGAGTGGAGGGTGTAAAGTGAAAGAACTTAGCCGCCCTACACTTTACACTTCCATTACATTTGTTCAGGAACCTCAATTCCCAACAGCGCTAATGCTTCCCGAATGGTGCGGGCTACTGTGGCTGATAAGGTGAGGCGGAAGTTTTTAAGGGCGTCCGACTCGGCTTTCATTACCGGACAGGCATCGTAGAATTGGTTGTAGGTCTTGGCTAAGTCGTACACATACTGTGCAAGAATTGCCGGACTGTAAGCAGTTCCGGCTTCGTTTACTGTGGCCGGGAACTGGTGCAGGTGTTTGATCAGCTGCTTCTCTTTTTCATGAAGTAACTCCGGTGCATTGAATTCAGGGAGTTGATTGGCAACACCTGCTTTTCGCAACATCGAACTGATCCGCGCGAAAGTATATTGGATAAACGGACCTGTATTGCCCTGCAAATCGATACTTTCTACGGGGTTGAACATCATTTTCTTCTTCGGATCCACTTTCAGGATGAAGTATTTGAGCGCAGCCATGGCTACCTGATGGTAAAGAGTTGTCTTTTGCTCATCACTCAGATCGGCAATCATGCCGCGTTCTTCGGCAAGGGCGCGCGCATCATCCTCCATCATTTCGATGAGGTCATCGGCATCCACTACAGTGCCCTCACGCGATTTCATTTTGCCGTTCGGCAACTCTACCATTCCATACGAAAGGTGATACAAGCCTTCGGCCCAGGCATAGCCGAGTTTGGCTAATGCAATGCGCAATACTTTAAAATGATATTCCTGCTCGTTGCCTACCACATAAACAAGTTTCTCGAACGGAAACTCGTTATGGCGCTCGGCTGCAGTACCCAGATCCTGCGTCATGTAAACCGAAGTGCCGTCGCTGCGGAGCAATACTTTCTGGTCGAGGCCGTCGGCAGTAAGGTCGATAATTACTGCACCGTCAGGACGTTTTTCGAGTACGCCGCTGGCTAATCCTTTCTCCACAATTGTTTTGCCGAGGAGATAGGTATTTGATTCGTAATAGATTTTATCGAACGAAACACCGAGTTTTTTGTAAGTAGTTGCAAAACCATCATACACCCAGCCGTTCATGGTTTTCCAGAGTGTAATCACTTCATCATCACCGGCTTCCCATTTGCGGAGCATTTCCTGTGCTTCCAGCATAACGGGAACAGTTTTCTTAGCCTCTTCTTCGTCTTGTCCGGCGGCAACTGCTTCAGCTACTTGTTCTTTCAGCAGTTTATCGAACTCCACATAGTATTTACCAACCAGGTGATCGCCTTTCATTCCGCTGCTTTGCGGTGTTTCGCCATTGCCCAGTTTCTGCCAGGCCAGCATGCTTTTACAAATATGTATGCCCCGGTCATTAACAAGGTTAACCATTACAACCTTGTAGCCACAGGCTTTGAGAATCTGACTTACTGAGAAGCCGAGCAAGTTATTGCGTACGTGTCCGAGGTGCAGCGGTTTGTTTGTATTGGGTGAGCTGTACTCAACCATCACCATCGGACTTGCATCCGTTGTAATCTGTATGCCGAAGTTCTTATCGGCAGCAAGAGCAGTAAACTCTTTGCTCCAGAATGCATCGCCGATTACAAGATTGAGGAAGCCTTTAACCACGTTGAACCGAATTACTTCGGGCAATTTCGCCTGAAGATATTCACCAATCAACTGTGCCGTTTGCTCCGGGCCTTTTCCGGCCAGCTTTACATAAGGAAATACCACCAGCGTTACATCACCTTCAAACGACGGGTTTGTTCGCTGAAAAGTAACTGACTCGGGGGTAACTGTGGCTGAAAACAATTCGGCAACAGCGTTGGCAACTGGTGCACGGAGCAATTCTTCGGTGGTTAACATATAAGGTATGAGGAGATGTAGTTTGGTTTAAAGTTGGGTAATCAGGTAAGCTGGCGAATTACTTTCTGCAAAATTTCGAAGGTATTCTCTGCCATCAGGTTTTCTTTATCTAAGGTTGGATTCACCTCAGTAATCTCCAGACAAATTACCTTTTCGTTCTGTACCAGACGCACCAACAGCGAACCGGCTTCCTTTTCTGTTATGCCGTTGGGGACAGGTGTACCTGTTCCGCGTGAGATGTTGGAATCCATGCTGTCCACATCAAAAGAGATGTAGATATGCGTACATTCCTTGAGATAGGCCAGCGTATCACGGGCAATTCGCTCTACGCCATTGTGGCGAATATCATCAGTTGTAAAGTGCTTAATCTTTTTACTGCGCATGAGAGCCGTTTCCTCTGGTTCAACATCGCGCACACCAATGTAAACCAGATCTTCGTAGCGGATATTAGCTCCATTGCCGCCAATGCTTTTGAGTTTATTCCAACTGTCGGCAGTTTCTTTATCTACTTTATTGATTTGGTTACTCTTGTTGTCTTCGCCAAGTGCAACCGCCAGCGGCATACCGTGCATATTGCCCGAAGGCGTTGTGTAAGGCGAGTGAAGATCGGCGTGAGCATCGATCCAAATTACGCCAATGCGGGTATTTTTGGGAGGAAGTGCTAAACGTACACCAGCTATAGTACCTGCTGCTGTGCTGTGATCTCCGGCAAGAACAATTGGAAATGAATTGCCTTTGATGGCTTTCATTACCTCATTTGAAAGGCGTTCGTAGATAGAAATCAGTCCTTTAATGCGGCGGGCAAAAATGCTTCCCGGAGGCTCAAACAGCATCTGGTTCTCATTTTTAACCTCTACAATCTCATGCTCATTAAAGATATCACCACCCATATCTAATGCTGCAATCTTAATGGCATCGGGTCCGAGACTCGCACCGCGGGTACCGGCACCTATCTCAGATTTGATTTCAATAAACTTTACTTTTTTAACTGATCTCATAATTTGGCAGTTATTTTGTTAAAGAGCAATCCGAGTTACTTACATTTGCACTTGGAACACCTATCCAAGTTAGTTACTTAACAATTTATTTACCTATCCGCAATGGAAAATACCTACAAAGATCTAATCGAACAGACGTTCAATTTCCCACAGGAAGGATTCCATGTTATAGACAATGAACTGCATTTCAATGATATACCTTTGATGGACATTATCAAGAAATATGGTACCCCATTGAAAATAACCTACTTGCCAAAAATAGGGCATCAAATACAAAAGGCAAAGCGCCTTTTCAATGTAGCCATGGCAAAGGTCGATTACAAAGGTAATTATACGTATTGTTATTGCACCAAAAGCTCTCACTTTTCATTTGTACTCGATGAAGTGCTTAAAAATGATGTGCATATTGAGACTTCATCTACTTACGATATTTACATTATCCGCCAGCTCATCAAAGAAGGCAAGATTGATAAAAACAAGTTTATTGTAAGCAATGGTTACAAGCGGGAAGAATATTTGAGCCTGATTACCGAATTATCGAACGATGGTTACAATACGATTCCGATACTTGATCATAAAAGTGAAATAGACTACTATGCTGCAAACGTAAAAGTAGCCAAGCAAAAAGTGGGCATTCGCATTGCTTCTGAAGAAGAACCTAACTTCCAGTTTTATACTTCCCGGCTTGGCATCCGCCATGTTGACATTGTGGATTTTTACAAAGAAAAAATTGCCACCAATCCGAAGTTTGAACTGAAGATGCTCCACTTCTTCATCAATACCGGAATTAAAGACACTATTTATTATTGGACTGAGCTGGCAAAATGCCTCAAGGTCTATTATGATTTACGCCGCATTTGCCCGACGCTTGACTCGCTGAATATTGGCGGCGGAATGCCGATCAAGAACTCACTTAGTTTTGAATATGATTATGAGTATATGATTGAAGAAATCATTAGCCAGATCAAAAGCTATTGTGATAATTACGAAATTCCGGAACCCAATATTTTTACTGAGTTTGGTTCATTTACCGTTAGCGAAAGCGGTGCTGCACTTTATTCAATTATAGATCAGAAATTGCAGAATGATCGCGAGCTGTGGTACATGATCGACAGTTCATTCATCACTACACTTCCCGATACCTGGGGAATAAACCAGCGTTTTATTCTCCTTGCTATTAATAATTGGGATAAAGAATATCAGCCCGTAAACCTGGGAGGTATTACATGCGACAGTATGGATTACTACAATACGGAAGCTCATGCGAACAACGTATTTTTACCCCGGGTAGCTCCCTCTGAAAAAGGATCACAGTACATTGGCTTTTTCCATACCGGCGCCTATCAGGAGTCGCTGGGCGGTTACGGCGGAATTCAGCACTGTCTGATTCCGGCTCCGAAGCATGTTCTTATTGATCGTGATGAAGACGGAGAAATTGTAACGCGACTCTTCGCCAAAGAACAGAGTTATAAATCGATGCTGAAAACGTTAGGTTATTAAGTGAACTTAGCTTAATAAATACAAGCCCGTTTCCTGAAAAGAAAGCGGGCTTATTTTTTTAGCAGCGGGGACAGGTTTCAAATCACTTGCAAGATTAAAATTTATAGTTACCTTGCCACTAACAAATACCTGACCGACCCTGATACTGATGTTCGCCCGCTTATCAATGCATCTGTTTCGTATCACCGTAATTACGGCAGTATTTTTTGCGGCATCGTGTTCGAATGATGCAACTACTGAGAAAATTTCTGAAGGAATTATTGAATTTAAAGCTACTCCGGTAAATCCGAAGTCATCCATGAGTATGATGTTTCCGGATAAAATGACGGTGAAGTTTAACAGTAATTACACGCTGGCCGAACTCGAAGCCGGTGTTGGTGCTATGCACATAGGTTTTCTCTCTGATTACAAGAACAAAACATTCACCAACATGGTGAGTTTTTTAGATAAACGTGCCGCTGTTCTCGATTCGGTAGGTATCAAACAACGCAACTATTACCTGCCCGATTACACCGTTACCGAAACCAAAGAACAAAAGAAAATTGCAGGTTACAACTGTCAAAAGGCGATCCTGAAATTCGCCGACGGAAGTCCGGATCTGGAAGTCTGGTACACAAAAGATCTGAACATCATTAACCCGAACTGGAGTAATGCCTATTACAAAAT
>CALRTD020000015.1:0-21633 GCA_943371015.1 Synechococcus sp. UW140
GTCCATGCAGTTTGCCTTTTTGAAATGTGCCTTCCGCTTTCAGTTTACCATGAATAAAATAGTTGTAAGGGCCATGTAATGTATCGTTCACGTACCAGGCTTCGAGTTTTTCGTTATAACCCGACTCGCGGCAGAAACCGTTTTTCTTCCCGTCTTTATAGGTGATGAACGATTTTAAAGTAGTATCGTTTGAGCGGTCGGAATAGGTTTTCCAGACACCTGTTTTTTTTCCCTTATCGTAGTATTCTGTTGTTTTCAGTTGTCCGAGATAATTATAACCACGAACAGCAATTACTTGTTTGTCAGCATAAATTTCAGCTCTGCTGTACATCAAATTACCCTCGTTAAAAAAGTGGGCGCTGTCGGGATTTCCGGCAGTGAAAAACACCATGCTTTTCAGATTCCCTGATTTATAGAAATAGCGCTGCGTTCCGTCGGGTTTTCCGTTGCTGTAGTTTTCCTGAGAAATCATTACGATATCCATGAATACTTTTCGCTCACCGTCCAGCTTACCAGCTTTGTAGTTATCAATACGCGTTATTTTGCCATCGGGTGTATAATACGTCCATGTTCCTTCTTTCTGGGAGTTCTTGTTTTGGCCGGTGTACCAAACGTGTTTGGAGTTTGGATAGTAAACAGTAACTGTTCCGCGTTTTTTCTTTTCGGGATCTTTTTGGGCGGAGAGTGTTGCTGAGCAGAAAAGCAGAAGGATTATAAAAAATCGGGTCATTGACAATTTTGAATTTAAACACATAAAGATACACTCATGCTGAATTCACCACTACATTTTTCAGAAGAACAGAGAACAGGCATTTCAATTTTGTGTAATCTATCTGTAGTTTATTCGGAATCTGATTCTAAAGAATTACTGCCAAATTGATTGATTATTGATGTATGTATTTAACTTATTAAAGCCTGATAAAGAGAGCATACCGAATTTCATGTTGGGCGAAAAGGGTATTGATTTGGTCATATAACAACCCGAATTGCAAAAGTATATTTTACCAACAACATCTCCTTTCTCATCGTAAAATCTGAAAATATATTCGCTTTCGTCTATGTCCCATGTTGTTTCGCTCCATGTAAAATTGGCCGTATCATTAAAGAACGTAACGAACTCGTTATTTATCTTTTTTTTCAATGTTTTTGTAGTGAATGGACCTAGTAAAAATGAATTTTGACAAACTTTTATCTGACTGATTTGATGTCTTGGAAATTTAAACTTTTCACTTGAAAAGTAGTGTTGGTATGTAGTTTCGGGCTCGGTTGTATCACTGGTTTGCTTAAACAATAGTTCTTCATCAGCAGTAAGCAGATGATAATTAGTTTGAAAAAAATCCTGATTCCAGAGGGTTAACCAAAGTAATAGTATTGATATGAAACCAATACTAATGAGCAATACTCGTTTTATCGGTTTTGACATCCTGATAAATCAGATACAAATTTCAACTATTCACAAAATGCACCGCCGCACACGCCGCAAAGGCTGCCGTTTCGGTACGAAGTCTGGTATTTCCAAGGCTCACTGGTTTCGCCCCGTGCTGTAAAGCGGCTTTTAGTTCAGCAGCCGAGAAATCGCCTTCGGGGCCGATGAAGATCACCACATCGCCGCCCGGCTGCACCGCTTTGCTCAGCGGTATGCGCTCTGCTTCGCTAACGCAGTGTGCAATAAAACAGTGTGCCCCGGCCGGAACTTCCTGCAAAAATTGGCTGAATGTTACCGGCCCCGTAATCGCCGGCATCCAGGCTTGCTGCGATTGCTTCATGGCTGATACAGCCAGCTTCTCCAGCCGGTCGAGCCGGAAAGTGCTGCGTTCCGAATGCTCGCAGTCGAGCAGCGTAACAGCATCAATGCCCAGCTCCGTAATTTTCTCAACAAGCCACTCGGTTCGGTCGCTGTTTTTAGTGGGCGCAACTGCGAGGTGCAGCGTAAAATTGCGGCCGGTCGGAAGCAGTTCACGGCTAATCACATCCAGTGTGCAGCGTTTCGGGTGATTGTCGGCCACAACAGCCCGGGCTTTCGTTCCCCGGCCATCGCTCAGTTCCACTTCATCGCCGGGCTGCAGGCGCAAAACGCGCACAGCATGTTTCGATTCTTCTTCGCTAAGCTGAAGTTGAGGCGAACTTAGATCGGGAAAGTAAAACTGATGCATGACTGCGAAATTAAGCATTCGCCGAAACTTCCTACTTTTGAGAAACCCTGATTGTGCCGAACGATGAAATACACCGTAGTACTTTATAATCCCGATGTGGTGTATTTCACAATGCCGCTGGCTTTGCTGGCTATCGGCTCGTACCTCGATCCCGAAAAATACAATGTAGTTATAGTTGACGGTCGGCTCGAAAAAGATCCGATGCTTAAAATTGCTTCGGCGTTGCAGCAAAACGGAATTTGCTTTGCAACCACCGTGTTAACCGGACGACCAATCAAAGACGCACTCAAAGTTTCTAAAGCGGTTAAAGCTAAATTTCCTGAACTCCCCGTAGTTTGGGGCGGCTGGCATCCTTCGCTGTTTCCCGAACAAACGCTTCGCGACGATTCTGTGGATGTTGTGGTAAAAGGTCAGGGCGAAATTCCGTTTCATGCTTTGCTGGAGTCATTGTCTTCCGGCAATTCGCTGAAAGGCATCAAAGGCATCAGTTATAAATTGCCCGATAAAACCATTGTCAATAACGGCGAGCAGGTCATGCAGGACATCAATACATTTCCTGCATTCAACTACGAGCTTATTGATGTTCCGGCATACATGCAACTCAGCGGCCGCAAGCAGCTCGACTATATTTCATCGCAGGGCTGTCGTTTCCGCTGCACGTTTTGTGCCGATCCGTTCATGTACAAACGCGGCTGGTACGGGTTCGATCCGCAGCGCATGGGCGATGAAATTGAAGCTTTGTGGAAGAAATACAAGTTTGAGCACATCCACTTTCAGGACGAAACATTTTTCACCAACACCAAGCGCGTTAAAGCCGTTGCCGAAGAATTTATAAAACGAAAACTTTCGGTAACCTGGTTCGGTACCATGCGCGCCGATCAGGGCGTGCGGCTTGATGATGAGGTTTGGGAATTATGCAAAAAGTCGGGCCTCGAAAAAGTGATGATTGGCATGGAAGCCGGTACGCAGGAAATGCTCGACTGGATGAAGAAAGATATTAAAGTAAATCATGTTTTCGAAGCTGCCGAAAAGTGCATCAAATACGATATTGCCATTAATTTCAGCATCATTGTAGGCTTTCCCGGCGAAACCGAAGAAAGCATTACTGCAACATTAAACATGGTGAAAGAACTTCGGCAAATGAGCCGGAAATTTCACATGGGCATTTTTTACTTCAAACCTTATCCCGGAAATCCCATTGCCGACGAACTCAAAAACAAGGGCTATGTTTTTTCCGACAGTCTCGAAGACTGGAGCAATTTCGATTATGTTGATTCGGGTAAAAGCGAATGGATCAGCAGCTCCAAAATCCGCGAAATAGAAAACTTTAAATTTTATCAGCATATCGGCTGGCACCAGCGTGTTCCGGGTGTTGTACGCAAATTAGCCCAGTGGCGTGTTGAGCGTAAATTTTATGCTTTCCCGTTCGAGCGCAAACTCAAAGAGTGGTTGCGGCCTTCGCCTGAACTTTCTTAAGAAGAGTGTTGAATGATGAGAGTTGAATGATGAGTGTAGAGTGTAAAGTGTAAAGTGTAAAACGGAATCAAAAACATTGTAGCATTTGTCAGGTTTTCTAGTCCGCACTTGTCAGACTGAGCGATAGTCGAAGGCTGACAAGTGCAAGCAAGAAGGTCTAAGACTCAATGCTGCTGAGAGAGATTTGATTTGGACAACTTTTGTCCGCTTTCATCGGTAATTAAAGTATGGTGCAGAAATTTATTTTCCAGAAAGCTGTTCAGTCCTAACTTTTCGGCGATAAACAGCTGTGCGGCTGTGGAGGGCAATAAATCTTCGCCGCGCACAATGTGGGTGATGCCGAAGTGTACATCGTCTGTCAGCGATGCAATTTGGTAAGCCGGAATTCCGTCGCGGCGGCGCACTGTGAAATCGCCGGCGGCTTCGGCGAGGTCAATTTCCACTTTACCGCGCTGCAGATCAGTAAAGCGGATAACAGTTCCCGGCTCAACAGCTACGCGCCACGCAGCATCGGGCGTATCAAACGGGAGATTGTTGTTTTTACAGTTACAAGTTCCGTTTGAGGCACTCAGTTCGCGGCGCGAGCAGGTGCAGGCATACACAAGCCCTTGCTGCTGCAGGAGTTGCTGAAGCATTTCGTTGTAGAGCGACAGCCGCAAATGCTGCGACCAGTTGGTTTCAAACTCAGCGGGCATTTGCGGGCCCAGTTGCCAGCGTATGCCGAGATTGTGCAGCGTTTCAAAAATGTGTTCTACATATTCTGGCCGCTTGCGTGCCGCATCCAGATCGTCGATGCGCAGCAGAATTTCGGCACCGGTTTCGGCAGCCAGTTTTGCCGTGAGTTGAAATGAAAATATGTTTCCGCTGTGCAGAAAGCCGCTGGGAGTAGGTGCTATGCGGGTGCGGAAATTCATTTCGTAAAATTAATGTTGTTTTTGGTTCAGATGCCTGCTACTGCTTGTGCTGTACAACTTACTGAGGGAGCTGTTCGATTAGTTTTTGCCTGCAAATAGTTGTACCTGTTTTTACTGATTAAGTGTATGATAGACATGCTTTTAACACTGAGAATCTTTAGGTAAAAGGCTATTGACAGGCTAATAAATACCGGCAGTTGGTTTGACGGAGGCGGCATATTTCCCAAAATTTATCGAAAACAAACTTATTCATAGAGCAGAAAAACATGAAACACCTATTTACACTTGTACTCGCAGTATTGGCAATGCAGCTCAGCGCACAAATTCCCACTTACACCTGGGTTAAACAGAATGGCGATGGAGACTATGAACAAGCAGCAGAAGTTGTTGTTGATGCTCAGGGGAATGTTTATTCGTGCGGGAAATTTGAAAGCACTGTAGATTTTAATCCTGCTCCGGGTTCGGGCAACAACATTTTCGCATTAACATCAGATGGAGGAACTGATGGTTATCTCCAAAAATTAGATCCGGCTGGCAATTTTGTTTGGGCACTGAAAATTGGCGGTTCCAGTGCCGATGAAATTACAAGTTTAACAATTGATGGCTCGGGCAATATTGTAGTGACCGGATACTTTACAGGCGTTGTAGATGCTGATCCCGGCTTGGGCAATATATTGCTAAACTCTTCACCCACATGGGTGTCTGATTTGTTTGTGATTTCATATTCATCGCAGGGACAATTGAACTGGGCTGTATCAGTTGGCGGTGCTTCTAATGAACAAAGTACATCGGTTAAGCTTAGTAACAGTGGCCGACTGCTGATTGGCGGAGCTTTTGAAGGGACTGTTGATTTTGATCCGGGCTTCGGCGTTAACAATCAAACTGCAAATGGCGATAACGATGCTTTCTTGCTCCTGCTGAGCAGTACCGGCAACTTGGTAAGCATAGCTACTTTCGGAGGAATTGGCTTTGATATTGTGACTTGTGTTGCAGCTGATGCTTCCGGGAATATGTATGCTGCCGGACAGTTTGAAGACACTGTAGATTTTGATCCCGGCGCCGGTATATATACAGTTGCATCATCAGGACGAAGTGATGCGTTTGCGATGATGCTGAACAACACCGGGAATTTTGTTTGGGCAGGAGCAATGGGAGGTGTTGAAAAAGACGGCGCAAACGATATTGATATTGATGCAGCCGGTCATATTTATCTGATCGGAAAAATGATTGGTACAGCTGATGCCGATCCGGGGGCCGGTGTTTTTACGCTTACCGATAGTTTGCTTACCGGAGGGTGCATGGTTGTAAAACTTAACAGCACAGGCACTTTTGCATGGGCTTATTTGCTCAGCAATACAGATCCGGTTGACGGAACCTCAATTGATCTCGGGCCCGATGGTATGCTGTATCTCGGAATCAATTTCTTTGGAACACTGGATGCAGATCCAACCGCTGTAACCATGAATTTTGTGCAGAACGGAAGTTCAGTTGCTGCCGATATGCTTTATCTGCAGAATGACACAGCCGGCAATTATTTCTGGGGTTTCAGCATCGGCGGTAGTTATGAAGATTTTGTGAGCGATATTTTTGTTGGTGCAGGTGGGGAGTTATATACAACCGGACAGTATATGATTGCTGCTGATTTTGACCCGGGCAGTGGAACAGCTAATCTAACATCGGCCTGGCAAAACAATGATGTATTTGTTGCACGATATACACCTTTCGGTGTAGGAATTACTCATCCGCAGGAAACTGAAACTGCGATACATCTTTTCCCAAATCCATGCAGTAATGAATTAAATGTTGAGATTGGAGCCAATTTTTCTGATGCAACAATTCAAATAACTGACATAAGCGGGCGTGAATTACAGACGATTTATGCTGTATCCGCAAATCGGGTTACGTTGCCGGTTAATTTTCAATCAGGGGTTTATTTGGTTAAGGTTATTTATCCGAATGGAGAAATTGTGGGAAAGTATTTCGTGAAAAAATAATAATCTCAGTTATTAAAAAACTATTTTTGAATAGGGGGAGATCTTAATCTTCTTGTCAGCTAATAAACTTCGTTTGATTTAGTTTTCGGAAGTGTAATCAAATTATCGATTTTCAATCTGAAAAACAGCAAACAAGTTTTAGTAATTCCGATCACTCAATCATTCATTCAACCAAAATGCTATGCTTAATCAAAATTATGCTTGCAGCCTGAGTAAACGGAGATTCATTCAGCTCCTGTTTGTTCATCTGGTCTTACTGATCAGCAATTCACACAAGCTCAATGCACAATTACCGGCTTTGCAGTGGGCACGTGAAATTCAGGGCTCTTCAAACGAACAAATTGGAGAACTCAACACTGATGCGTTTGGCAACCTGTATATTACCGGAGTTTTCTCCGGAACCGCCGATTTTAATCCGGCAACGGGGAGTTCAAATGTATATAACCTTACCTCTTCCGGTGGTGCTGATGGTTTTATTGTAAAGCTCGACTCGCAGGGAATTTTTCAATGGGCAATTGCTTTGGGCGATGTTGGTGACGATGCAATTATTGGAGTTGATTTCGACGATTCGCAGAATGTAATAATAACCGGATGGATTACTGGCTCAACAGATGCCGATCCAGACACCGGAGTTTATCTTATTTCCAGTTCGCCGGCATCTGCATCCGATATTTTTGTGATCTCGTATTCACCAACTGCACAGTTTAATTGGGCAGGAACAATGGGTGGAAATTTTGATGATTATGCTTCCGATGTGAGGGCCGCGAATGGTCGCATCGTTGTGAGCGGTTATTATGGTGGTTCAATTGATCTTGACTTCGGTTCCGGATCAGCCGTGTTCCAATCTAACGGTGCGCGTGATGGATTTATGAGTGTATATTCAGAGGCTGGCAATTATCTCTGGGGAGTAAGCATTGGAGATGTTGATTTTGACTATTTGGGAACATTGGATATTGGTGCCGACGGAAAAGTATTTGCAGCAGGTCAGTTTGAAGGAACAGTAGATTTCGATCCCGGACAGGGGGCAGAACTTGTCAGTTCAGTTGGATACCGCGATGCTTTTTTATGGGTACTCGATTCTCTGGGAAATTACAGTGCGGTATATATCTATTCAGGTAGCGGAGATGAATCTATCGGAGATTTTCTGGTAGATGCTGCTGGAAATGTGTACCTGACAGGCTCATTTTCTGGGAGTATGGATATCGATCCCGGTGCTGCTGTCAATATGGTTACTGCATCGGGGTTTGATGATGCATTTACCGCCAAGCTTTCATCAACCGGCAATTATGTATGGAGTTATATCAGTAACGGAAGTGATGCAGAAAGCGGACAAGTAATAAAACTTTCTCCAAGTGGTTTACTGATTCACCAGACAATTTTTAATGCCGATATCGATGCGGATCCGAGTACATCCACTCAAACGTACACCAGCGCGGGTAATCATGACTTTTTACTTTCTTGTACAGATACTGCCGGTGGATTGATTTGGGCTTTCAGAATAGGCGGGCAATACAATGATTTTGGCTTGGCCATGGTTGTAAGTAATAATGGTATTCTATACTCCGCAGGCACTTTTCAGGGAACTGTTGATTTCGATCCGGGCTCAGCAACTGTTAATCTCTCGGCCCCCAATATTTTATATTACGATTCTTTCATTGCATCTTATTTAGCGCAACCAACCGGCATAAGTCAGAATGAAAGCGCTTTAAATCAATTGCAAATATTCCCCTCACCGTCAAACGGCAATTACACGCTTACTAACGGAAGCGAACTCATTACCGGTGTGCTGGTGGTTACAGATATTTCTGGCCGGGAAATACTTCAGCGTGATATCAACGCTGCTTTATCTGCAAACTTTGTTATTGATGATGGAGCTGGTGTATATTTTGTAACTCTACTAACGAATGATGGACGTAACGCAACAATTCGGATTATCAAAGACTAGTTACTGACATATATCAAAACTTCAACTATCGGCCGGGATTTCTTGGCCGATAGTTTTTTCAATTAGCACTATGAATTCTAAAATGCTGTTCTGAGAACTGTTTTTGAAATGGGTTGAATACTCTTTTTATCAGAGGAGACAATCAATACAAATCAGAATCCGAAATTAAATCTTGCACGTCCTGGTACTGAATTTTCTGAGCCTGTTGTTGGGTGCTGCGCGCCGGAATATCGCCATTGCCGGGCATATTGTTGCCGTCAACAACATCGTTTGTATTGTTAAGTTCAAAAGCATCATACATCAGGTAATTTCCGGTTGCTGTTTTGGCTTTTCCAAAGCGCACTGAAATTCCAGCATGAATAAAAAAGGCAGGATCACTGATACGCCCATTATAGAAAGGCCGTAAAAGTCCAACTGCACCAACTGCATTGTTAAATGATTCGGAGTAAAGCAGAATCCGGTTTTGACTCAATCCGGCTGAAGCAAAGCAACTGAAATTGCTGTTTGCTCTGAAATCAATGCGCAGTCCGTTGGCCAAACCAAGCTGACCTAACTGCAATTGTTCATCGTTGCCGGGATAAAGACTATCGCGGTTGCTGATGAAAAATAAATTTCCGTAAGCTCTGCTGTATGCGCTGATAGACAGTTGCGGCGAAGGCTGAATAACCAGTGCTGCAAAACGCGGATACTGAGCGGTGAAATATATTTTCCCGTCGAGCCGCCCTAATCGTACCCCAAATGTAGGAAGTACATGCTTGTTGCCAAGTCTGAATGTGCGTGTAAATCCCGCCCGTAAGCTGAAACCGGGATGCACCATCCAATTAAAAACAGCAGTAGTGGCAAATCGCGGCTTGCTTATTTTTTGTCCGCGATAATTATCAGCCACTACAAAAGGCGAAGCATCATAAAACAACACAAACTTTGAGTTGAATGTATATAATGCACGCAAACTCACACCTGTGCGTGAAAGTATGTGCTGGTGTTCCAGCCCTGAAAAAAAAGGCTTTATCCGCACAGCACTGGCGGTAAACAGCAGGTGAAACGTGTTTACTTCAGTACTGTCTTTCTTGCCGAATGAGGTATGCGTATAAAGCGGTGTAATAAACGCCAGCTGAGTTTCAGTGTATCTGTAATCGCTGAGCGAATCGTTTACACTTTGCGAAAAACGCCGCACGGGAACAAGCGGTTGTTCGGCTGTGAAAAAAGTATTGAACGAAAATGACGGGCGAATGTAATTGCGGACAACCCGCTGCGAGGCAGGCGCATGGCTGCGGGTAAATGTGGTGTCGGTTGCGGCGGCAGGTATACACATCAGCAAACCAGCCAGCAGTAAAAAGCAAAATCGTTGCATCTGTTCTGGCGGTTTTAGTTTGGTTTGCCGGGTTGATTTTTCCCTGTGTTATCTTCGGTCACCAATTTTACCAATTCCTTTTTAAATTCTTCTTCGGCAACATACAGCAGGGCTAATTTTTTTGCCGGAAGAATTGTTTTGAGTTTGGTATGCATTTCTGACTGCAGTTTTACATCTTCTTCGCGGAAACGAATTTCTTCATCGGCTAAGCGCAGCAGTTCTTCTGCACTCAGCTGATCGCCTTGCTCGCGGATTTTGCGGCGATTTTCGGCAGCCTGTTTGCGCAGTACTTCGCGTTTGTCCTGATACTCATTGTAAACAGGCCAAAACACCTGAGCTTCGGCCGGAGTAAGTTCGAGCCGTTTGGTGAGAAAAGCCACGCGCAGCGCCTGCACACGTTCTGCGCCACTTTGTGTGGATGCCGTTTGTGCAGGCAGCGTGTTTGCGGCAAAAATCAGCAGCAGTATGTAGAGAATGCGTTTCATTGCAGTCGTTTATTCATTCAGTTTCCGGGCGAAAGGATATCGCCCAATTCAGTATTTTCCAGATAATAGCGGAGTTCAGCATCAGCATCCGGAGCCTGAAGGGTTTGACTCAGTTGCTCGGCGGCATAGTCGGCAAGGGCATATTCATCAACCAGTTCAACACCAACTGCTGCAGTTTGCACGGGTGTTTGCGGCGCAATGGGCTGAACAGTTTTTACACGTTGCTTTTTGGCAACAGGAACTTCGGCAATAAACTCTTTCACCGGTGCAGCCGTTTCAAAATTCGGAACCGGAAGTGGCTTTGTAGTTCCTGCAAATGTAGTTCCGCTTCCGTCTGTTGATTGCATCAGCCAAAGTGCAGCTCCTACAATGATCGCAACAGAAGCCGCCGCAGCAGTGATTTTCCAGCGCTGTGCCGTTGCATGGAGTGCAATGATCTTTGCTCCCGATGTTGCTGAAGTTTGTGCCAGAATACGTTCCGGCAATTCTTCAAAATAACCTTGCGGAACATCTGCATCCGAACCTTCGGCAAGAATATCTGCGGAAGTACGTTCCATTACTTTGGAAGTAAGTTCTTCAAAGTAATTGGCCGGAACGCCGAAACCTTCATCCTGCTTTATATTATCGAGCGCAAGTAATGTTGGCAGTTCACTTGCTGATTCAGCAAAGTAGCCCGCCGGAACATCTGAAAATGTTTCGGCTGTTGTTGCCGGAAGATTTAACTGCGCTTCAATTTTATCGGTTAAATCATTGAAATAATGATCAGGAATTTCGAGACCGGAATTTATCGGCAACTGAGCTGCGGCAACTAGTTGTTCTGTAATTGCTGTTTCATAGCCATCTGGAACCGGCAATGTTCCCGCTTCCGGAAAAGCAATAAGTGCAGAAATCCGTTCTTCAAAAAGCGTTTCGTAATTGGCTTCGGGAGCAACGAGGCCGCTGGTTTCGGGCACTATCAGCTGCGGGAGAAGTTGTTCGGTAAAGTCTTCAAAATAACCTTCCGGCACAACAAAATCACCTCCGCGCACCACGCTGTTCAGCAGCGGCGCGTGTACCGAAAGATCGTCGGCATCAGGCGGGAGATTATGGAGATGATCGTTATTCATGACTTTATTCAGGACATTACTTCATTTGTATTTCTGATGTAGGCTTCAATCTTTTTTACTGCGTGATGGTATGAGGCTTTCAGCGCTCCGACTGATGTTTCGAGCACCGCCGACATATCTTCATACCGCATTTCTTCAAAGTATTTCATGTTAAACACCAGTCGCTGTTTTTCGGGTAATGTTTGAATAGCGAGTTGGAGTTTCTTTTGTATTTCATCGCCGCGGAAATAATTATCGTCGTGCAATTTGCTTTCGATGTTGTATTCCACATCGCCGAATCGCACGTGCAAATCAGCCTTACGTTGGCGGATGAAACTCAGTGTTTCATTTGTGGCAATGCGGTAAAGCCAGGTGTAGAGTTGCGCATCTTCTTTAAAACCATCGAGGGCGCGCCACACTTTTATGAAGGTGTTTTGCAATACATCATCGGTATCGTCGTGATCAATAAGCATACGGCGGATGTGCCAGTACAGCTTTTTCTGATAACGTGTTACCAGCACCCGAAACACCTGTTGCCGCATTGCCGCACCGTTTGGCGATTCAGCAGCCTGCCTGAATTGCTGTAAGAGCTGTATGTCGCTGAGTTCGTTCATTCAGTTGTATAAAAAAAGCTGCGCCGGTTTATAGTTCCGGGCGCAGCTCAATGAGTGTGGCAAAAGCCTGAACTCAGGCGTTTTTGCGGCTCACGGCGCGGAGGGCTGCTTCAACGATATCGTTTGTGCCGAGACCATATTTGAGCATCAGCTCATCAGGTGTTCCGCTTTCGCCAAACGAGTCGTTTACGGCTACATATTCCAGCGGTGTGGGAAGTTCACGGGCCAGCAATTGTGCTATGCTGTCGCCAAGTCCTCCGTGTCGCTGGTGTTCCTCCGCCGAAACGGCGCACCGGGTTTTCCGAACTGAAGATAAGACGGCCGCTTCATCCAAAGGTTTAATCGTATGAATATTGATTATTTCGGCGCTGATGCCTTTGCTGTGTAAAATAAGCTGGGCTTCGAGGGCTTTCCAAACCAAATGGCCTGTAGCAAAGATACTTACATCTTTTCCGTCAACAAGGTGAAGGGCTTTGCCAATTTCAAATTTTTGATCGGCAGAAGTAAAATTAGGCACAGTAGGACGGCCAAAACGCAAATAAACCGGGCCGTGATGTTCGGCAATGGCAATTGTAGCGGCCTTGGTCTGGTTGTAATCGCAGGGATTTATAACTACCATGCCGGGCAGCATTTTCATCAAACCAATATCTTCCAGAATTTGGTGCGTTGCACCATCTTCGCCCAAAGTAAGTCCGGCATGTGAAGCGCAGATCTTTACATTTTTATCTGAATACGCAATTGACTGGCGGATCTGGTCGTAAACGCGGCCGGTAGAGAAGTTGGCGAAGGTGCCGGTAAACGGAATTTTCCCGCCAATGGTTAAACCGGCGGCCATGCCCATCATATTGGCTTCGGCAATGCCGGTCTGGAAAAAACGCTCAGGGAATTCTTTCTGGAACGCATCCATTTTAAGTGAGCCGGTAAGATCGGCACACAAGGCTACTACAGCCGGATTGCTGCGGCCAAGTTCGAGCAGCCCTGCTCCAAAGCCCGAACGTGTGTCTTTCTTTTCGCTGAATGTGTAGGTGTGTTCCATGGTAAAAATCAGTAGAGTTTTACGGTTGTTTGTCCGCCCGGTTCAATTTTAAACCGGCGTTCAATAGTGTAAATTGTTTCGCGTGCATTGCGCGGGCGGAATACAATGCGGTAGTTACCCGGCTGCAGCACAATGCTTTCGTTGAATTGCTTATCGTTCAGATTGCAAACAAATTTCAATTCGTTTTTTTCTTCTACAAACAATTGCCCTACACCTTCTGATGATTTGAACAGGTTGAGCATGCCGGCTTGCGGAATCTGAATAAGTGTGGTTTTGCTTTGTCCCACATCTACATTATACATATAGATGCGTGGCGACGATAAAATTTCGAGATCATATTTGCCCACAATGTACTTTTCCATCCGGCCAAATTCCTGAACGTTAATCGTTTGCATTTGTCCCGCTTTACGCACTATACAAGGTAAACGATCATAGTTACTGACTCCGGCCATTTGCAGATTGAGGTACCCCTGAGGCGCATCAACCGCAATAACATTGTGTTTGCCGGGAATAATGGTGATGTTTTCTTTAACCACCTGCGGGATGGTATGCACCACTAATTTATATGTACTCAGCGGATCAAGAATAACTGTATCGGGTAAGCCACGGTTATTCATGGTGTGCATGTAGCTGTAGCGGATGGCACCGGTTTGCTGATCGTAAAACGTCATGGCTACATCGGTTTCGCTGGGGCGATTGGTTTGGTCGAGCAGGTTAACCTGACAGGTTGTATTGTTAAGCGCCTGAGAAACTACAATGTTGAGCACATTGGTAAAAGTTTGCTCGGTAGAAACATCGTAGAACCGGCCAATACAGCCCAGCGATTCGTAGTTGCCGTTGAGTCCGACGCCAATTACAAATGGTTTCAGCGTAATTCCCTTCGATTGAAGTGCTAATGAAACAGCACACGGATCGCCGCCGCATTCTTCAATGCCGTCGGTAATCAGGATAATGATGTTGCGTGTAGTTTTTCCGTCGGAAGGAAAGTCATTGCCGCATTTCTCAAGCGTATATGCAATAGGCGTAGTGCCGCGGGGCACAATGCCTTCCAGCACGCGCTGCATTTGCGGAACGGCAACCGATGGTTTGGCAATGGCTACTTCCAGCTTGGTGTCTTCGCAGTTGCGCTGTGGCTGCAGTCCGTACTGATGCCCGTAACACCGCAGCCCGATTTCGATATTGGGCGTGGTGCGCATACTGTCTAAAAATTTCGACAGCAGCGATTTGGCAATATCCATTTTCCGGCCGGTTTGCCAGGTTCCGTACATGCTGAACGAAGCATCAAACACAAATAAAATTCGTGTAAGCGGTTGTTGTTGAGCAGTACGGGGTTGTGCGGCTGCGCGGTTACCGAAAAGGCAAACCACAGCCAGCGTAAGCAGGAGGGAGCGGAAAAGAGTTTTGTTCAGCATGATGCAGATTAATAGTCGCCGAGCGTTTCGGGCAACTGCGCCAGTGCGGCTGCAAGCTGCTCATCGTTCGGGGCTACACCGTGCCATTTGTGAGTGCCCATCATAAAATCGACGCCGTTGCCCATTTCGGTTTTCATGAGTATAACGACGGGTTTGCCTTTTCCGGTATGTGCAATGGCGTTGTTAAGTGCTTCAACCACAGCGCTCATTACATTTCCCTGCGCCAGTTCAATGACTTCCCAGCCAAAAGCCCGGAATTTGGCAGCAAGGTCGCCCATAGGCAATACTTTATCCGTCGGGCCGTCGATCTGCTGTCCGTTAACATCAACTGTAGCGATCAGGTTATCAATTTTATGCGCCGGGGCAGCCATTGCAGCTTCCCAGATCTGACCTTCCTGCAGTTCACCGTCGCCATGCAGCGTAAAGACGTACCGGCTGTCTCCATTCAATTTCTTTGCCAAAGCTGCGCCGATGGCTACAGAAAGTCCCTGACCGAGTGAACCGGATGCCATGCGGACGCCCGGTAAACCTTCGTGTGTGGTCGGGTGGCCTTGCAGGCGGGAGTTGAGGCAGCGGAATGTAGCGAGTTCATTTACAGGGAAATAGCCTGTTCGGGCAAGCACACTGTAGAAAACCGGCGAGATATGGCCGTTGGAGAGGAAAAACACATCTTCGCCTTTCGCATCCATAGAAAAAGGCTGGGGAGTGTGTTTCATAACGCTGCCGTAGAGGGCAACCAAATACTCTGTGCAGCCTAATGAGCCGCCGGGATGCCCCGAATTAACGGCGTGAACCATACGCACAATGTCGCGGCGGACCTGAGTACTAAGCTGTTCGAGTTCCTGGATGGAGGCCATATTGAAGTAGATAGTCGGATGATGTGGCCTCAAAAGTACAGGTTTTGCGGGGGCTCCGGCTTCGTGTTGATAACAATTAACCCTTGTTGAAAACTCCGCCCGGCGAAGAGAACTTCATCAGCAGCATCACGCCCCGGATAACGTATTTTTGCCCTCCGGCAGCAGCCCGACGCAGTTGCCGAACATCTAACACGTCCAGCTTCCGAATTATGTCACTAAAATGCGGCATTGTTGGTCTTCCCAACGTGGGTAAGTCAACCCTGTTTAACTGCCTTTCCAATGCCAAGGCTCAGGCTGCCAATTTCCCGTTCTGCACCATCGAACCCAATGTGGGGGTAATTACCGTTCCCGATGAGCGCCTCAACAAACTTGCTGAACTGGTGAAGCCTGATCGCATTGTTCCTACCACTGTTGAAATTGTAGATATTGCCGGCCTTGTTAAAGGTGCCAGCAAAGGCGAAGGACTTGGCAACAAGTTTCTGGCCAATATCCGCGAAACAAACGCTATCCTGCACGTTCTTCGTTGTTTCGATGATCCGAATGTGGTTCACGTTGACGGCTCAATCAATCCGGTTCGTGATAAAGAAGTAATTGATCTGGAACTCCAGTTCAAAGACCTCGAATCGGTTGAAGCACGAATGAAAAAGCTGGAGAAACAGGCCAAAACCGGTGCCGACAAAGAAGCCAAAAAGACCTACGATATTCTTTCTGAAATCCAGTCTGTACTGTTGCAGGGCAAATCGGCACGCACTGTCGGTCTTTCAAAAGACGACGAGAAATACATCTACGATCTTCACCTGCTTACCATTAAACCGGTAATGTATGTATGCAATGTTGATGAAGCATCTGTAAAAACCGGTAACAAGCATACCGAAGCCGTTCGCGAAGCGGTGAAAGATGAAAACGCAGAAATTCTGCTCATCACCGCAGCGATGGAAGCTGAAATTGCGGCCCTCGAATCGTATGAAGACCGTAAGGCATTTCTTGCTGAAATTGGACTGGATGAGCCGGGCGTTAACAAGCTCATTCATGCCGCATATCGCTTGCTGAATCTGCAAACATACTTCACCGCAGGTGTGCAGGAAGTTCGGGCCTGGACAATAGACGTAGGTTTTACAGCGCCGCAATCGGCAGGAGTAATTCATACCGACTTTGAGAAAGGTTTTATCAAAGCCGAAGTAATTGCTTACAACGATTTTATAACACTCGGTTCAGAAGCTGCCTGCCGCGATGCCGGTAAACTGCGAATTGAGGGTAAAGAATATATTGTTCAGGATGCAGATGTAATGCACTTCCGCTTTAATGTCTGAGAAGCATGAGCGAAATACTGATGCTGCTGCTTTTTATGGGCCTTTATTTCATTCTGCCTTATGCCGGAGCATGGTGGATGATAAAGAAGGTACGAAAGCGCTGGAAAAAACTGAATACGGATACTTTCGGCTGGCGCATCATTAACGGAATTGTGTTTTTAGGGCTTGCCCTGATCTCCTTTGCTGTGGTGTACACTTTAATTGTGCTTTTTAAAACAGCAATGGCCTGATTGGTTTAGAATAAATTGGCCGGATAATTTTTCCGGCAACCTGATACAGAAAGGAACTGAGTTATGTCAGAGAAAGTTAAATACAACGAAGACAGTATCAAGTCGCTCGACTGGAAAGACCATATCCGTTTGCGTCCCGGTATGTATATCGGCAAGCTGGGAGACGGTTCTTCGCCCGACGATGGTATTTACATTCTGCTCAAAGAAGTAATCGACAACTCGATTGACGAGTTTGTAATGGGCAACGGTCGCAGCATTGAAGTACAAATCAAAGACGGCACCGTTCGTATTCGCGATTATGGTCGCGGCATTCCGCTTGGTAAAGTAATTGACTGCGTATCGAAAATTAATACCGGTGCGAAGTATGATTCTGAAGCGTTCAAAAAATCAGTTGGCTTAAACGGAGTAGGTACCAAAGCCGTAAATGCGCTCGCATCGTGGTTCAAGGTACAGTCGATTCGCGAAGGCAAATCGAAAGTGGCCGAATTCAAACGCGGTGAACTTACACTTGATGATAAAATCAGAAGCACTGAAGAGAATGACGGAACAATCATCAGCTTCATTCCCGATGAAACCGTATTCATCAACTATCATTACGTAAATGAATATGTTGAGAAAATGCTGTGGAACTACGCATATCTCAACACCGGTCTCACACTTTGGTACAATGGCAATAAAATCAAGTCAGACAATGGCTTGCTTGATTTGCTTCAAAAAAACCTGAGCGGCCCAATCGTTTACCCGATCATTCATCTGCGCGGCAATGATATTGAGCTGGCCATGACGCACAGCGATCAGCAGTATGTTGAGGATTACTATTCGTTTGTGAATGGTCAGCATACCACGCAGGGGGGCACACACCAGGCTGCATTTCGTGAAGCTATTGTAAAAGTGCTTCGCGAGTTTTACAAGAAAGATTACGAAGCGGTTGACCTGCGTACCTCAATTGTAGCAGCCATCAGCGTAAAAGTTCAGGAGCCGGTTTTTGAATCGCAAACAAAAACCAAACTCGGTTCGCAGGATGTTGGTCCGCAAGGCCCCTCGATGCGCGCATTTATTGCTGATTTTCTCAAGGAGCTTGATAATTATCTGCACAAGAATCCGGAAACAGCCGATGCGCTTCACCGCAAAATTTTGCAGAGCGAACGTGAGCGCAAAGAGCTTTCCGGCATTCAGAAACTAGCCCGCGATCGCGCCAAGAAGGCCAACCTGCATAACAAAAAGCTGCGCGATTGTCGCGTACATCTTACAGACCTGAAAGATGAACGCCGCCTCAACAGTACGCTTTTTATTACCGAAGGTGATTCGGCCAGCGGATCAATTACCAAAGCCCGTGATGTAAACACACAAGCTGTATTCAGCTTAAAAGGCAAGCCGCTGAATGCTTATGGCCTAACCAAAAAAGTAGTTTACGAAAACGAAGAATTCAACCTTATTCAATCGGCACTCGATATCGAAGACGGGCTAGAGAACTTGCGCTACAACAACATTGTTATTTCTACCGATGCTGATGTTGACGGAATGCACATTCGTTTGCTGCTGCTCACATTCTTCCTCCAGTTCTTTCCTGATTTGGTGAAGAAAGGTCATGTTTATATTCTGCAAACTCCGTTGTTCCGCGTTCGGAATAAAAAGGAAACAATTTATTGTTATTCAGAAGATGAACGCCGCAAGGCTGTTCAGAAGCTGGGAGCAAAGCCTGAAATCACCCGATTTAAAGGGTTGGGAGAGATTTCGCCCGATGAGTTCAAAAACTTTATTGGCAAAGACATACGTCTTGAGCCGGTAATTCTGAACTCAGGCGGAATGATCGGGGAGTTGCTTTCATACTACATGGGCAAAAACACCGATGAACGTCAGAAATTCATCATCAGCAATTTGCGTGTAGAGCGTGATCTGGCTGAAGAAGCAGTTGTATAATTAATTAAAGACACATCGTACATGAGCAAGTGGCTCTGGATCGGACTCATTGTTGCAGTGGCAGCCGTTTTTCTGATTGTACTGCCCAAGCTTGAATCTAAAAACCGTGAGAAGCGGCTTGATGCTGTTTACGCAAAAACAGATATGACTGGTAATCGAATGCAACAGTTGTTTGACGACCTTCCGGAAGTTTCGGAAGGAGCTGTTGTATTTGCGGGAAACAGTCTTACCGCGGCTTTACCGCTAACAGCATTAGGAAAAGGTAAGTTTGTAAATCACGGCATTCCGGGTGCGTTAATCAGTACAATGATTTACCAGACCGAAAACCTGAAAGATGAAGCTCCCGCAATGCTGTTTCTGGAAGGTGGTATAAACGATTTGCTGACAGGTTCAACCTCGCAGCAGGTTTGTGCATCGTGGGTGACATTGCTCGATAAATTGCAGAAGGATTTACCCGAAACTAAAATTGCTGTTCAAAGTGTGTTGCCTGTTCGTCCGCAACTCATAAAAGCGGTAAAGGTGCCGGGCCTCAACAACTCAGTACGTGAAATAAATGCTTTTCTGTATGCCGAATGCATGAAGCGTAATTTACTTTATGCTGATGTGTACACGCACTTACAGGACGAAGGACAATTGAACAGCCGATATACAACCGATGGAGTTCATCTGAATGCCGAAGGTTACACGATTTGGACTGAAGAACTAAAACCACTTCTTTCCGGCATCACAACGAATTAACAGGACCCGAATACGAATACGATCATGAGCGATCAGAACAACGAAAACGATCTTTTTGAAACTACCGGTAAAGACGATGCGCCGGGCTTGCACAGTGAACAGCAGGCACGTTACATCAGTGGTATGTATGAGAACTGGTTTCTCGACTATGCCTCTTATGTAATTCTTGAGCGCGCCGTTCCGTACATTGAAGATGGTCTCAAACCTGTGCAGCGCCGTTTGATGCACTCCATGTGGGAAATGGAAGACGGGCGCTACAACAAAGTGGCCAACATCATCGGTAATACAATGAAGTACCACCCGCACGGTGATGCTTCTATTGGTGATGCACTTGTGCAGCTTGGTCAGAAAGATCTGCTTATTGACATGCAGGGCAACTGGGGCAACATTTATACCGGCGACAGTGCCGCTGCCGCCCGATACATTGAAGCCCGCCTCTCGAAGTTTGCCCTTGATGTTGTTTTTAACCCGAAAACAACACCGTGGCAGCTCAGTTATGATGGCCGTAACCGTGAACCGGTTACCCTGCCGATGAAATTCCCTTTGCTGCTTGCACAAGGCGTTGAAGGTATTGCCGTTGGTCTGGCCTGCAAAATTCTCCCGCACAACTTTAACGAGCTTATTGATGCTTCAATAGCTGTATTGCGCGGAAAGAAAACAGATATCCTGCCCGATTTCCCCACGGCAGGTATGGCTGATTTTACGAATTACAATGACGGTTTGCGCGGCGGAAAAATTCGTGTGCGTGCCCGTATGAAAGTAAAAGACAGCAAGACGCTGGCCATTACCGAAATTCCTTTTGGTACAACAACCGGTTCGCTGATTGATTCAATTATTACGGCCAATGAAAAAGGAAAAATCAAGGTTCGTAAAATTGAAGACAATACCGCAGAGTTTGTAGAAATTCTCGTTCATCTCCAGCCCGGCGTTTCGCCCGACAAAACTATAGATGCGCTGTATGCATTTACGCAGTGCGAAGTTTCAATTTCTCCCAATGCCTGTGTAATTGAAGCTGAGAAGCCTCGCTTTGTTGGGGTGAATGAAATGCTCAAAATCTCAACACAGCGCACACTTGATCTTTTGCGCCGCGAATTGGAAATTGAGCTTCACGAATTGCAGGAACAGTGGCATTTTTCTTCGCTCGAAAAAATCTTCATCAAAGAAGAAATGTATATCGAGTTCAAGAAATATTCTGATCGCGAATCGCTGTATGGCTATCTGTACGAGCGTTTCAAGCCGTTCAAGAAAAAACTGATTCGCGAAATTGCAGATGAAGACCTTGCCCGTCTCACACAAATTCCGATGATCCGTATTACACGTTTCGACAGCATTAAAGCTGACGAAAAAATGCGTGATCTGGAACAGCGAATAGAAGGAGTAAAGCACAATCTGGCACACCTTGTAGAGTTTGCCATTGAGTATTTCAAAGATCTTAAAAAGAAATACGGCGCAGGCCGCGAACGCAAAACCGAGATCCGACAGTTTGATGTAATCGAAGCACGTCAGGTAGTTGCTGTTAATGCCAAACTTTATGTGAACCGTGAAGAAGGCTTTATCGGTTCCGGCCTCAAGAAAGATGAGTTTCTGTGCGATTGCTCAGATCTTGACGAGGTAATTGTTTTCCGCAGCGATGGTGTAATGATGGTGACCAAACTGGCCGAGAAAACCTATGTGGGAAAAGGCATTATTCACGTAGCCATTTACAAAAAAGGCGACGACCGCACAGTGTACAACATGGCTTATCGTGATGGTTTGCGCGGCAATGTAATGGTGAAACGTTTCAGCGTTACCGCAATTACCCGCGATAAAGAGTACAACCTTACGCGCGGAGCCAAAGACTCGAAAGTGCATTACTTTAGCGTGAGTCCGAACGGAGAGCCTGAAGTTATTGGCGTGCACCTCACGCCAAATTCAGGAGCGCGCAAGCTGGAGTTTGATATGGATTTGAGTCAGGTTGCCGTAAAAGGCCGCGATGCACAGGGCAATATTCTAACCCGCTATCCGGTGCGTAAAATTGTGCTCAAGAAAAAAATGGCTGCCGAAGTGCGTAAGCAATCGGTTTGGTATGATCCGGCTACACGCCGCTTGAGCTACGAACAGCGTGGCCGTTTCC
>CALRTD020000016.1:0-21322 GCA_943371015.1 Synechococcus sp. UW140
TGAAGGTAAGGTAAAGAACGGCCGCGAATCCGAAAGTAAACGCCTCGGCGTTAAAATTTACGGTGGTCAGCTCGCCATTGCAGGCAACATTATTGTTCGTCAGCGTGGTACACGCCACAACCCGGGCGCTAACGTAGGCATCGGCAAAGATCACACTTTGTATGCTCTCGTTGACGGTGTTGTTGCCTTCCGCAAACGCCGCGACAACAAGTCGTATGTTTCAGTTGACCCGATTTCGGCCGACTAACTGATCCACAAGCATTCTAAAAAAGCCATTCCGGACGCATAGTCTGGAATGGCTTTTTGTTTTTCCGGTTTATAGTTATTAACAGCTTTAAACCAAATACGGTAGTTCGGCATTCATCTTATTAAACATAACTCATGAAAAAGCCACTACAAAAAGCACTGGCGGCGTTTGCTGCCTCGGTCATGCTTAGCTTGACCGCCTCGGCACAGTTCTGTGTGCCCGGAGACCGATTTACAGAACAGAATTTCTGCGACATTGATTCGATCAGGAATCTGCAGTTTACGCAGGCGTCATTTTATCTTGAAACTCCGGCCAACCTGAGGATGGATGTGTATCTGCCATCTTTCACCGGAGGTGATCCGCTTCCGCTCAGGCCCTTTATTCTGCTCATTCACGGCGGAGGATTTCAGACAGGTTCGAGGCAGCAGTTTCGGGATGAGTGCAAACGGTTTGCCCGCCGCGGATTTGTAGCCGCCACAATCGACTATCGCCTCGATTACGACTGTGCTACTGGTCCCGACGCCTACAATGAAGCCGTTTACAGAGCCATACAGGATGCCCGGGCTGCACTGCGGTTTGCCGCCTTTAACGCATCCAGCTGGAAAATTGACCCGAATTGGTTTTTTGTTGGAGGCGCCAGTGCCGGTGCCGGGACAGCACTCAGCATCATTTACCTTTCTCAGTCCGAAGCCAATACAGACTTTCCCGCAGTTGTACAAAATCTTGGGCCGCTAAACGGAGTGGGGAATCCTTACACAAACACATTCACCATCAGAGGTGTTTACAACAACTGGGGCGGAATTGCTTCCAGCTACGTAAGTGCAGCCGAGTCAGTGCCCATGGTCGCTTTTCACGGCGATGCTGATATGACGGTAAATATTGACTCAGAAATAAGAGCTAATTGCCCGGGATCAGCCTCGCGTGAAATAGTTGGTTCTCGCGGACTGCAGGGAATACTGGCCGGCTACGGCGTGTGCTATGATCTTACGGTGAAACCCGGCGGCGGACATGGCGTGTACAGATCATCTCCGCAGCAGGTAGAATTCAGAGTAGCACGGGCAGCCTGTTTTTTCAGAAGTATTTTCTGCAACAATTGCACTAGTTTTTATGCGACAACAACAGTTGTTCCTAATTGCTCAGGCTCGCTCAGGCTGGCGGAAACTGCAGCAGCCGAAGAACCTGCACAAGATATTTTGGCGTATCCGAATCCGGTGCAGGATCGTTTGACCTTGGTCTCGCAGCCTTCGCAGCCTGTGCTGTGTCGTATCTACAACACGGCGGGGCAATGTGTGCTTGAAGTCAGCACTACCCGAGAAATTGACTGCAGCAGTTTGCTCCCCGGGGCTTATGTGCTAATGGTTTCAGACGAAGTAAAAACTGCGCATTCGCGTTTCGTGAAGTTGTAATTGATGCCATTGAGTAAACAGCAGCAGGTGCAGCAGTTATTGTTGCACCTGTTGCTTTGTAAAATGGTTTACCTTGCAGCATGGGTAGTGTTGCTTCTGTTTTTTTCGTTCTGCTGGCTTTGTTGGCAGAAATTATAGGCACACTGGGCGGTTTTGGCTCATCAGTATTTTTTGTGCCGCTGGCCGGATTATTTTTTGAGCTGCATACTGTTCTTGCACTTACCGGCCTATTGCATGTGTTCAGCAATATCTCCAAACTATGGCTGTTTCGCGGGCATGTAGATAAACGGTTACTCTTGCTGTTTGGCATTCCGAGTGTTGTGCTGGTATGGGTTGGTGCCGAACTAACGGCGACCATCAGTTCAGCAACCGCAACTCTGGTACTCGGAATCTTTATTGTTCTGTTTAGTCTGGTGATGCTCATTATCCCCAAACTGAAATTAAGAGCTGTGTCGGGAACGGCCATTGTTACCGGAGGTATTGCCGGTTTTTTTGCCGGTTTAGTAGGAACCGGAGGAGCCATCCGCGGGCTTGGGTTGGCGGCTTTTGGGTTGGGCAGAGAGGCTTTTATTGCCACATCAGCCGCAATAGATATGGGCGTTGATTTGCTCAGATCGGTGGTTTACCTGCAAAAGGACTATCTGCCAGCTTCGGCAGTTGTGTGGCTTCCGGTGCTGCTGGGAGTGGCAACCTTAGGCTCGTGGCTGGGGAAAAAGATTGTGATGCGCCTTAACGAAAACACCTGGCGGCGGGTGTTGCTTTTGCTGCTGCTGCTTGTAGGAAGCTGGTTGCTTATTCGTCCGTTATTCCCGCAAACAATCGCTGGCTGATACCGTTAAACCTGCTAACTTTACAACCGAATTCTTTAAGATATATGCTGCAAATTAACTTCATCCGCGACAACAAAGAAGAAACCATTCAGCGCCTCACCAAAAAGCATGTGAGCAATGCCGCTGAAATTGTTGACGCTATTCTTGCTAAAGACAACGATCGTCGCCGCACACAAACTGAACTCGACAGTTTGAAAGCTGATGCTAATCAGATGGCGCGGCAAATCGGCGAACTCATGAAAGCCGGCAAAAAAGCCGAAGCTGACGATGCAAAAAACAAAAGCGTTGCCCTGAAAGAATCGGAAAAGAAACTCGAAGGCCTGCTGAGCACGTTTGAAAACGAACTCTACGAACTCACTGTACAGCTTCCCAATCTCCCGCATTCTGATGTGCCGGCTGGCCGAACACCTGCTGATAATGCTGTTGTGTTTGAACACGGTACAATTCCTGTTCTGCACGAGGGCGCAGTGCCGCACTGGGACCTGACTTCAAAATACGACCTTATCGACTTTGAACTTGGTGTAAAACTGACAGGCGCAGGATTTCCGGTGTACAAAGGCAAAGGAGCCCGCCTGCAGCGCGCACTTATCAACTATTTCCTTGATCGTGCTACAGCAGCCGGATATCTCGAAATACAGCCACCAATTTTAGTCAACAAAGATTCTGGCTTCGGAACCGGACAGCTTCCTGATAAAGAAGGGCAAATGTATTTTGTGAATGAAGATGAACTCTACCTCATTCCAACTGCCGAAGTACCGATTACCAATATTTACCGTGATGTGATTCTGAAAAAAGAAGATCTCCCGGTAAAAAATTGTGGCTATACCCCATGTTTCCGTCGCGAGGCGGGTTCTTACGGTAAAGATGTGCGCGGACTGAACCGCCTGCACCAGTTCGACAAAGTAGAAATTGTGCAGATTGCTGATCCTGCCGTTTCTTATCAGGCGCTGGAAGAAATGCGTGAGTTTGTAGCCGGACTGCTCAAAGAACTTGGCCTTCCGTTCCGCACCCTGCTGCTCTGCGGAGGGGATATGAGTTTTGCATCTGCAAAAACGTATGATATGGAAGTCTATTCAACCGCACAGCAGAAGTGGCTTGAAGTGAGTTCTGTTTCAAACTTTGAAAGCTTCCAGAGCAATCGTTTGAAACTGCGTTACCGTGAAGGCAGCGAGAAGCCGCAGCTTGCACACACGCTTAACGGAAGTGCACTTGCATTACCACGCATTGTAGCCGCACTTCTCGAAAACAATCAAACTCCCGAAGGCATTCGTTTGCCGGAGGTGCTGCACAAATACACCGGTTTTGAATGGATCAGTTAATCAAACGAAATTTGAAAATGAAATCAGTAATTATTGCAACTACGGCAGCGAGTATGCTATTTGCTGTTGCCTGCAGTACGCCAGAAGTAAATAAAAAAGTTGCCGGTGAAGTTGAAAAGCTTCAGATCAGTTTGGTTGCAACGGATTCGGCACTCAAAAAAATTGATGCTGAAAAAGCGGAGGAACTTGCGAAAATTATTAAAAGCAATTCGCAACTTATTCAGGGCAGCATTAATCAAATCGGCGATACGATTGATTTTAAAACCGGTCTTATGCTGACTGATTATCGCAGTCTGTACAAGAATTTTGATGTGGTGAAGGAAAATTGCACCGGGCTTTCTCGTGCAATCGACTCAACACAAATGAATCTTAATAATCTGGTTAGTGACTTGAGGTCTAATACATTGGCGAAAGGGCTCACACCTGATTCGGCCTTGGCTTATGAAACCCGCCAGGCGTTGCTGCTTGATTCTTATGTAAAAGAAATTCAGGAGCGCTTTACAAATTCATTGGCGGCATACGATACGCTTGCTCCGCGCGTTCAGTTATATATTGAAAGTATAAAAGCGCGCACAGGCAATGCTTCTTCGCCCATGCCCGGGAAAAGTAAAAACGAAAAATAAATAGTTCTTGAAAACTGTAAGACTGATACTGATATTGCTTGTGGTGCTATTTGCAGCGCCGCAGGTTTTATTTTGTCAGCCTGTTCCGCCTCAGCAAATTTCGCCTGATGAGCAACTTGCAGGGCAATATTACGCAGCCGGAGAATATGATAAGGCGGTAGTTTATTACGAAAAGCTGTACGACCGCAATCCAATTGCGATCTACTACAACTACTATCTAAATTGTTTAATCTTTACCAAGAACTATCGGAAAGCCGAAAAGCTGGTTACGCGGCAAAGCAAGCGCTATCCGCTCGATTTGCGTTTTCGTGCTGATATGGGACGTGTATTTCGGGCACAAGGCGAAGAAGATAAAGCAAAGAAAGAATTTACCGGAGCAATTAATGCAATCAGCAAAACAACATCAGCAACCGCTGTTATTGATCTTGCTAATGCTTTTCTCGGGCTCAATGAATCGGAGTTTGCAGTTGATGCGTTGAAACGCGGCCGTCGTGAAATGGGGGAACGCTACTCGTTCAGCAATGAACTAGCCGAAGTTTATCATCTCCGCAAAGAATACCCGCTCATGGTGAATGAGTGTCTCGATCAGGTAGCGCTTAATGCAAGCGGCGACAGACAGCAGGTACAGAACAAACTGCAGGCATGGATGGATCAGGACACAGAAGAAAAAATAGAACCGGTTCTCCGTGCCGAGTTACTGCGCCGCTCACAAAAAGAAGCCGACAATATTGTGTGGTCTGAAATGCTGATGTGGCTGTTTATGCAGCAAAAAGATTTCAGAGCAGCAATGGTGCAGGCAAAAGCCATCGACAAGCGCCGCCGAACTGAAGGCTCAACTGTAATGGAACTGGCATTGGTAGCCCGATCCAATCAAGAGTACGAAGCTGCACTTTCAGGCTATGATTATGTTATTGGTCTTGGTGCTGCCGGAAGTTATTACCGGCAGGCACGTACAGAGCGTGTAATTGTGCGCACCGAGCAACTGACATCACGCAACAATTACTCGCGCGGTGAATTGCTGCAGCTGGAAACAGAAATGAAAACCACGCTTGCCGAATTGGGCGAGAATGCAACAACCATTGATCTGATGCGCAGCCTTGCACATCTTGAAGCATTTTATCTGTTTAAAACCGGAGAAGCAGTTCAGCTCCTTGAACGTGCTATTGCACTTCCCGGCGTAAATGCCGAAAAGCAAGCCGAAAGCAAATTGGAACTTGGCGATGTGTTGCTCCTCGACGGACAAGTTTGGGAAGCATCTCTCCGGTATTCGCAAGTAGAGAAAGCGTTTAAACGTGAACCTGTAGGACAGGAAGCCAAATACCGGAACGCAAAAGTGGCATTCTACATCGGTGATTTTAAATGGTCGCAGGTGCAGCTGAATGTGCTCAAAGGCTCAACATCAAAACTCATTTCAAACGATGCAATGTATTTGTCGATTCTTATTACCGACAACTTTGCACTCGACAGTAATCCCGAACCGCTCAACTGGTTTGCACAAGCCGATCTGATGCTTTATCAGAACAGGTTTGATGAAGCTGGTACATACCTGGATTCAATAGATCGTATGTACTCAACACATTCGATTGCTGATGATGTTTTGTTTTTGCGCTACCGGATAGCAATGCGTCAGCAAAAATGGGAAGTTGCCGCAGGCTTTCTGACAAAAATTTTGAGCATGTACAGTGATGATGTGCTGGGGGATGATGCCTTGTTCAGATTGGCAGAACTGTATGAATTTCAACTCAACGACAAAGCTAAAGCCATGGCATCGTATCAGGAACTGCTCACCAAATATCCGGGAAGCCTGTTTGTGGTAGATGCCCGAAAACGCTACCGCGATCTTCGCGGTGATAAAGTTGCCGACTGATGATACTCTACAACGTTACAATAAACGTGGACGATGAAATTCACGATGAATGGCTGGACTGGATGAAAACAGTTCATGTTCCGGATGTACTTTCGACCGGATGCTTTCTGGAAGGCCGCATTTTCAGAATAAAAGTTGAAGAGCAGCAGGGCAGAAGCTATTCGTTTCAGTATCGTGCAAATACCATGGAAGATTACGATCGTTACCGAGTTAACTTTGCGCCCGCAAAGCAAAAAGATGTAATGGATAAGTATGCTGGGAAGTTTGTAGCCTTCCGCACCCTACTGGAGGAAGTTTGATTTTTTAAGATTGATTATCAGTAGGTTATTGGGGTTTAGTGTTGTGGCTACTTGACAAAACATCATTCCTGATCTACTTTTGTATCACCATGGCCTGCCACGCCTCTGATTCAAGCGCATTTGGCAGGCTTCTTCTTTTTTTCACGATACGTTTAGATTTTCTTGTTATGATTTATCCAAAACCTTTAACCATTGAGGAACAAATTGAATTACTGAAAAGCCGAGGATTACGCATTGATGACCAGGAAGAACTTCTTCGCAATGCGCTTGTTAATATCAGTTTTCAACGATTCAAACCTTATTTCTCCCCATTTTATCATTCACCAGAAACACGATGTTTTCTGCCGGGAACTACATTTTCCTGCATCATGCACAATTATGAATTTGATGCACGGTTGCGCGAAATCGTTTTCCAGATGCTCGCTGTTTTTGAAATCAGATTTCGTGCAAAGCTTATTCACCTCTTGTCTTGCGCACAAGGCAGTGATTGGTTACTCAAGCGCGATATATTCTCTGAGAAAACAGGTAAAAATGCAAGTTCATCATACGATGCGATGATTGCAGAAATAAAGACAGACTGTAATCCTCAAAGCGATAATTACTATATACGTAAGTTTTATTTGCATTATCCTCAGGCCGAACTGCCGCCATCGTGGGTCGTTATTGAGGGGATTTCTTTCGGGAAATTGTGCCGTATTTACACACAATTAAAACTTGCACCTGAAAAACGTGAAATAGCGCACAGTTTCGGAGCTCCCTCGATCGAAATTTTTGAATCGTGGATTGCGGCTTTTCGTTATGTGCGTAATATCTGCGCACATCACAGCTTGCTCTGGAGACGAAAGCTAACATCCCAGTTGGTGTTACCTGCCCGAAAAGCAAACAAACTTTTACATACTGATGCTCCGCTTGATTATAAAGGAATTTACATATTACTCACTTGTTTGCTTGCTGTTGCTGATAAGATGAGTTTGCTGCAATTCAGGAAAGACTTACTTTCGCTTCTGATTAATGCCCCCGACAAACAACTTCGCCAGATGTCGTTTCCGGAAACATGGAAGCACGAATACATCTGGCAATCTACAGCCGCATGAACACAGTACGCGCAAAAAAACACCTCGGTCAGCACTTCCTGCGCGATGAAAACATTGCCAGAAAAATTGCAGAAAGTTTACGCAATGATGCCGGCTACAGCCAGGTACTTGAAATAGGGCCGGGCATGGGTGTGCTTACCAAATACCTGCTGGAGCAAACTGCTTTTGAAACCTGGGTGGCCGAAATTGATACAGAATCGGTTGCTTACTTGCAGGAACATTATCCGCAGCTTGCACCGCGTATTATTGCCGGCGATTTTTTACGCATGAAACTGGATAATTATTTCAAGAATCAGTTTGCTGTTATTGGCAATTTCCCCTACAATATTTCGTCGCAGATTTTGTTCAAAGTGCTCGAAAACCGTAATCTGGTGCCCGAGCTTGTAGGTATGTTTCAGAAAGAAGTTGCAGAGCGCGTTGCAGAGCCCCCCGGCTCTAAAACCTACGGCATTCTCAGTGTTTTGCTTCAAGCCTGGTTTAACATCGAATACTTGTTTACCGTTCACGAAAACGTATTCTCTCCTCCCCCCAAAGTGAAGTCGGCAGTGATTCGGTTAACACGTAATAAAACCGAACAACTCGGCTGCAATGAAAAATTATTTACCGCAGTCGTAAAAGCCGCCTTCAACCAGCGCCGCAAAACCGTGCGCAATGCTGTAAAAGCATTTGCCATAAAACCCGGCTTCGAAGATCACGAGTACTTTGCCAACCGGGCCGAACGACTCTCTGTTGCCGACTTTGTAGCGCTTACCAATATGCTCGAAATTCGGCAGGCGGCCGTGTAAAATTACTATTACCTCCTGTTCGGACCGGCTGCCGAACCGGGTTTCTCGCTACCTTTGCAGCGCTCCGGCAAAACAGTACTAAAACTGTGCAGGTATGGCCTTTCAGCTCACTGATGTTTTTCTCGACGAACTCCGCGTTGCCATTGCGGCAAATGATGTGGAGGCGGTGCGCGCGCAATTCTACGGTCTGCACCCTGCCGATGCTGCCGAAATCCTCAACAGCCTTGATAACGACGAAACTGTAATTGCATATAGTTTTCTCGATGATGAAGTTGCCGCTGAAGCACTGCTGCTGCTTGATGATGATCGGCGCGAACAAATTCTGGAAGGACTCTCGCCGCAAGAAATTGCTGAACAGGTTATTGATAATCTTGATTCAGATGATGCGGCCTACGTTCTTGCCGAACTTCCCGATGCACAGCAGGATGAAATTCTTCAGCACGTTGAAGACTTAGATCAGGCCAGCGATATTGTTGATCTGCTCAACTTTGATCCTGATACTGCCGGCGGTTTGATGGCCAAAGAAACAGTTCGGGTACATATCGACAAAACGGTGCGTGAAGCAGTTCGCGAAATTCGTCGTCAGGCCGAAGAAGTTGATATTGTTTACACAATTTATGTTGTGGATGAAGATGAGAAGCTGGAGGGTTTGCTTTCACTGAAAAGCCTTCTCACAAAGCCGCTCAATTCGCCCGTGCGAGAAGTGTGCAACCCAAATGTTATCAGCGTTCGCACTAACACTCCGGCTGATGAAGTAGCTAAGCTCATGGACAAGTATGACCTGGTGGTAATACCTGTTATTGATTCGCTTGGACGTTTGGTTGGCCGTATCACGTTCGACGATGTTGTGGATTTGATCCGCGAAGAAAACACCGAAGACGTGCAGAAAATGGGTGGTGTAGAAGCGCTCGAAGAACCCTACATGAGCACGCCCTTCTGGCGAATGATTCGTAAGCGGGTGGGTTGGCTTGTTGTGCTGTTTGTGGGCGAAACACTTACTGCTACAGCGCTCAGCTTTTTCGACGACAGAATACAAAAGGCTGTAATCCTTGCCGTGTTTATGCCGCTGATTATTTCGAGCGGCGGCAACAGCGGCTCTCAGGCCACATCACTTATCATTCGTGCCCTTGCACTGGGTGAGATTACTGTGCGCGATTGGTGGACAATTGTAAAAAAGGAATTCAAGTCTGGACTTGTGCTGGGATTAATCCTTGGCGTTATCGGCTTCATGCGCATTGCTATCTGGTCGAAATTTGTTGATGATTACGGGCCTTACTGGTTTCAGATTGGGCTTACACTTGGAATTACATTAACTTGTGTAGTGCTTTGGGGATGTCTTACCGGGTCACTTCTGCCACTGCTGCTCAAACGTCTTGGCCTTGATCCTGCAGTTTCTTCGGCACCTTTTGTAGCCACGCTTGTTGATGTAACCGGACTGCTGATTTATTTTTCGCTTTCGGTTGCGTTGCTTGAAGGCACTTTGCTTTAATGCACATGAAACGTATTCTTTTTCTCGATTCCAATCATCCGGTAATGCTGGAAATGCTTCGTGCTGCCGGTTTTCAGTGCGATGAAGCGTATGAATTACCTAAAGCAGAAATTGAAAAGCGTATGCCGGGTTATGCCGGAGTTGTGATTCGCAGCCGGTTTAAGCTGGATGCTACTTTTATAGATGCTTCGCACGATCTGAAATGCATTGCGCGGGCAGGAGCCGGAATGGAGAATATTGATGTTGATTATGCAGAAGCTCGCGGTATAAAATGTGTTCACGCCCCCGAAGGTAACCGCGATGCTGTTGGAGAACAGGCACTGGGTATGCTGCTTGCGCTGATGAATAACCTGGCACGAGCCAACCGTGAAGTACGCGAAGGAAAGTGGATCAGAGAAGGTAACCGGGGCTATGAACTGGGCGGGAAAACCGTTGGCATTATCGGGTTCGGAAATATGGGTTCGGCATTTGCTCAACGATTAAGCGGTTTCGGTGTGCGCGTTTTGGCGTATGATAAGTATAAAACAGGCTTTGGAAGCGAACTTGTTGAAGAAGCATCACTTCAGCAAATTTTTGATGAGGCTGATGTGCTTAGTTTGCACATTCCGCTTACTGCCGAAACCAACTACTTCGTGAACGATGAATTTTTATCATCGTTCCGCAAACCAATCTGGCTCGTTAATACAGCCCGGGGAAAAGTCCTAGATACTGCAGCATTGGTCAAACACCTGCAGAGCGGAAAAGTAATCGGAGCTTGCCTTGATGTGCTTGAATACGAGAAAGTATCGTTTGAGGCTATTGATGCCACAACATTGCCAGCACCGATGCAGTATTTGATTGCATCAGACAATGTGCTGCTTACGCCGCATATTGCCGGGTGGACGTTCGAAAGTCACGAAAAAATCGGGAAAGTACTTGCGTCAAAAATTATTGAAGCGCTCAGCTAATCTTCTTCGGGAAGTGCTTCGTAGTTAAATTTGAACTGAAGCACATCACTCAGTTCCTCACCACGCTCAAGCAATTCTTCATCGGTTTCTTCATACTGCCATGTAACCACAAGCGAGTTGCGGAAATGCTGAATAAGCCGCTGCATAAAGGGTAAAAGGTGGCGAACGGTTGTGGTATTGAAATAAGTAAGATATATATTGAGATTTACCGCACCCGTATGTGTTTTTATAAATTGATCTGTCCACTCATGCAGCGGACGGAAAAACTGATCGGCATTTTCGGGAATTGAAACACCTTTCAGCATCATTAATCCGCTTGATTGATCGAAATCAACCTGCGCGGTACTGTTGGTGCCAGGAATATATAAGCGAGTCATGGGTACTTTGGGTTATTTGCAATTACTGCATAATTGGTTGAGCTAATCAGTAATTGCATGACAAATATAGGAAATTGAAACAACTATTTCTGATCAGTTCAGGTACGTGGCATTCCGCTTTAATCTGCAGTTCGGTTTTTCATTACCAGTTGAGCTGTGTAACGGCTTTTAACTTCAAGCAGAATTTCTTTGCCTGCAGTAACCCGGTCGAGTGTGGCTTGATTGTAGTGCCGTATTGTTACAAGTTCAAGTTTATCATTGTGCAAAACCTGAAAATCATTCCGCAACACTTCAAGCAAGTTTTGCAGACGTCGCTCATTATTATCAACTACAGCCGAAAAACGTAATGCTGAATTTTGCATCATATTCAGATGGATACCGTGATCGCTGAAAAGTCTGAAAATAGTGCTCAGATTTTCTTCCACAATAAATGAAAAGTCTTTCGGAGCAATCGACAGCAGTACTTGATCCACCTTAAAAATAAAGCAAGGTACAGGCAGTGGAACTTGTCCGCCGTGAATAGTGGTACCGCTTGCATCAGGTTCAACAAAAGAGCGAACGTGCAGCGGAATGTTTTTATTCTGCAGCGGCTTTATTGTTTTCGGATGAATTACTGTAGCTCCGTAGTAGGTAAGCTCAATAGCATCTTGATAAGAAAGCTGCGGTATGAGTTCGGTGTTGTCGAACCATTTTGGATCGGCGTTTAAAACTCCGGGCACATCTTTCCAAATCGTTACACTTTCGGCATTTGTGCAATAGGCCAGAATTGCCGCTGTGTAGTCAGAGCCTTCGCGCCCCAGTGTTGTTGTAAAGTTTTCGGAAGTTACGCCCAGAAAGCCTTGAGTAATAACAGGAACGCCGGGTTGCTGCTGCATATTGGGCAGCAAAATTTCATTCACACATTGTTGTGTAAGCGGCCAGTCAACTTTGCCTTCGCGATATGTATTATCCGTTTTTATCAGATCACGTACATCTTGCCAGTGGCTTTTAATGCCGGAGAAATTGAGGTAATAGCTGACAATTTTGGTAGAGAGCAATTCGCCAACAGATACAATCTGATCGTATTCACAATCGTATTCCTGAGCCGGACTGTCTTCAATAACCCATTCGAGTTCTACAAATGTGTTGTGAATTTCGTTGTAAACCGGGTGCGATTTATCGGGGAAAAGTCCTTCAAGAATTGAATGGTGATACTGCTTTATTTCGGCAAGTACAGTTTGCGCTGTTTCCTGATCGCCTTTGAAATAAGCATCCGTAAGGCGTTCAAGGGCATTGGTGGTTTTGCCCATTGCCGAAATAACCACCACCAGCGGCTCGCTGCTGCGAGAAGTCAGGATACCTGCAACATTTTTTACAGCAGCGGCATCTTTTACAGAAGCACCGCCAAATTTGAAAATTTTCATCGCAGCAAAGTTAGGCGTTAAGTATCTTTTTTAGGTCGCTGGCTTCGAGTGAAACATTCATCCATTCGCCGCTGAAATTGGCATTGTATTTTTTGTAAAAGTTAATGGCCGGTTCGTTCCAGTCGAGTACTTGCCAGAGCATTCCGGAGCAGCCTTCGTCAAGCGCATGCTGCATGGTTTTTTCCATCAGCAACTTTCCAATACCATGGCCGCGCATAGAGTCGGTTACAATAATATCTTCGAGATACAGCCGCTTACCTTTCCAGGTGGAGTAGCGCCAGTAGAACAGAGAAATGCCAACAATGGTATTTTCGGTTTCAGCTACAAAGCATCCGAATAATGGTTGTTCACCGAAGCCATCTTTCACAAGTTGTTCGGGCGTATTGGTTACTTCGTGCCCTGCTTTTTCGTACACCGCAAGCTCAGTAATGAGCGTGTGAACGGCGGTCATATCCTTGGCAGTGGCTTTTCGGATGCTTATCATAGTGCTGAATACGAGTTGCGAAATTACAGAATTCGCAGTCGCCGTTGCACTTATTCGCGCACAAACCGTGTAGCCGCTGCCGCATCCTGCCCGCTTACGCGAAGAATGTAAACTCCCGGCGGCAGGTGCATGACATTAAGCTCGAAAAACGCTGAGTTGTGAGTGCTTTTCATTACGGTGCGGCCAGTAAAGTCCACAATTTCCACCAGCACGGTTTCGTTGCCAAAAGGTTGCTGCACAAATAGCTGATTGCTTGCCGGATTAGGCTTTAATAACAGCTCTGGCCTTGCCGCAGGTTCCTGAATGCTGTTGTACAGTTGCGGGCACGATGGTGATGTATTCGTGTTGTACCAGCGTTCTACACGTTTCACCGCCGAATCAAGGCCATCGTAATAGGCTTGTGTTCCCCATGCATTTACAGAATCGAAATGCGTGACGATGGCAAATGTAATCACCGCGGTGTCTTTGGCTGCAAGATTAAAAATACCGCAGTTACTGATCGAACGCCGGTCGCCTGCGGGTGAATTCATGGTGGCTTCGCTCCATCCGGAAGTATTCCACGGACGATCAGGCAAAATAAAGCGGGTAGGCGTAGTGCCGCCAAAGCCGTAATTACCAACGGTTACTGGTACGCCTGTGGGCCAGATCATGTTCAGGTAATCGTAAAACTCACCTTGTGCTGTATTCGGAAACGGAGCCGGATCTCCATTCATTACCATACCTGTTAAGCGGTTTCGTTCGCCGGGCTCATCAATTGTTCCGTCATTGTCATTGTCAATACTGTCGCCGCTTATAGCTTCGGGGCCATCAAAGAAAACGGTTGCTGTTTGAGGTGGATAAATTCCGTAGTCGGCAAGATTCGGATCTGAGTCATCAGCATCTCCATTCATTGAACAAACGTAATTGCCCGCCGGAGAACAGCCTATCCAGTCGTCCTGCCAATTTCCGTTATCAGAATCCTGATAGAGACCGATGTTTACATTTGTATAGTTTGTGTCTGAACGGTTAATGATGGTGTAGCGGTAAAACGTAGTGAAGTTGATTGTGCTGAGTGTATCAGTGGCTTGCGGACAAGTATACGCCCATGCTTCGCCGTGAACTTCTATTCCCATTTTCCGTTCTCCGCTTTCGCCATGTCGCGCAAGCACATCATTAAACACCCACCATGCATATTGATCACCTTTAATTGCCGGGTAATCGCCATCGAAAACAGAATAAACACCGTCGCCATTCGCATCTACAAACGGAGCAAGTTTTCTTGATATGTTACCAGTTCCGGCAGCAGGCCACCTGAGCAGGTCTTGCGGAATGGTGTAGTTGCTGTTTTGAAGTTGTCCGTTTGCATATCGCCATTGCAGTTCACTTATTTCGTAGCGACTGGTTAGCCAGATACGATCATATTTTATGGCTGTTGCAGTATCGGTTCGTGTGGTTACGGTATCTATTGGGCCCGGGAAAAAATCGGAACCGCGCTGCCGGTAGGTCATTGCGGCAAGGTGTAACGTATTTCCGCTGTCGAGCCCACCGATCCACAATGAAGTGGTGAACATCGAATGTACGCCGCTGCCTTTCGGGACTTCATATTTTGGGAAGGGGGCTTGTGCTGTTGTCCAGTGCAAATCGCCCCGGTTCAGTAATCCGGCACTAACCTTATTGATATTGAGTTCCCGGAAGTTTGCTGCGGTGAGACCAAGATTATAACCGTTGTAATTTTCGGGATTGAAATGCAAAAGATCAAATGAATTTACAGCAATTGCAGTTGTAAATGTGTTTAAAAAGTAAACACCGGTATCAGTTGATGCCACCAACTGCGAGTTCCCGAAAAAGTTGCCCGGGTAAAACACATCCACCTCACCGCTGTCGATATGAATCAGAATATCGTTTGGTTGTGTAAACCATACACCTGTTTCGGATGCCGAAATAGATGTTGTTCCGCTGAAGCCATAAAGCGGGAAAGCATACAGCTGATCAACAGGAGAAAAGCCAGCGGCCGTTTGCTTCCAAACCATTGCCGGTGTTGATGCCCAGATATAACCGCTGCTGTCGCAGGTGATAGTTGTAAAATTTCCGGCTTGTATAGTTTGCCAGGTTCCGTTGTATCGGCAAATTCCGGCGGCGGTTGCAGCCCAAATATTTCCGCTCAAGTCTTTTGTTAGTGCGTTAATTGTATCAGATGCAAGCTGCGATAAGCTTTGATTCATTACGTTCCACGAACTTCCGTTGTAAACGGCAATGCCGGAGTAAGTGCCAAACCAGATTTCGGAAGATGTGCAAAGTATGGTTTCAATATGATTGTTTGGAAGTCCGGAATTTGCTGTGTCATAAAGCTGCCAGTTGACACCGTCATACCTGCTTGCTCCGCTGTTGTTGGTGCCAACCCAAACGCTGGCAGCGCTGTCGAATGCAATGCTTTTTACATTGTTTTCGGGTAAAAAGAATGTTGAATTGTCATAAACGGTCCAGCTGGCACCATCCCAAACACCGGCGCCGATATTTTGAAATCCAATCCAGATACGCCCGCCGGGATCAACACTCAAGCAGTTGCGGTTGCGCAGTTGAATGGGATTGTAAGGCGCAGGCATCTGCACAACAGAAATGCCGTTTTGTGCAAACAGCATTTCGCTGCAAAAGATTGCGAGAAAAAGAAGTAGTAAACGGGTCATTTTTGGTTCAGCAAGATAAAAATAAGCATCCTGACTGAAATGTATGCTAAACACTTCTGGTCAGGATGCAGAAAATTGTATTTGGTACCTGCTGTCTTACAGTTGGTATTATTGCTTTACGAAACGGAAAGTAATGGTATTGCTGCCATCGGCAACGCGGAGCAGATAAATGCCGGGCTGCAGCTCATTTACATTGAATACATTTAACTGCTGTTCGCGAAGCTGCTGGAGCTGCACAGTGCGACCGGTGAGATCGATAACTTCGAGAAGTGCATTGTTGTTTTGCGGCAGATAGTCAAGTGTAATTAATTCGCTGCCGGGGTTCGGATACAGCTTTGCATCGGGTTGCTGCTGCGGATCATTGCCGGTGCTGACTGTCCATGAAACGCACGAAGGATAGTTGCCGGATGCATACCAGCTTTGCACACGCTGAACATCATCCAGAAAGAAATTGATATAGCCCGGAGTGCCATAAACAACAGTAGTATCGCGACTCCAGATTTGTGCGTATGTAATAGTCACTGATGCCGTCGGAGCCAAGGTACTTAGAGTTGTAGAAGAGATTCCGCGCCGGTCGCCTGAGAAAATGCCGGCCGATGTTTCGTTCCACTGTACAGTATCAAATGGCAGTCCCGGGTACATGTGTGTGGCGCCCGTTGTGCCGCCATATCCGTTTCCGCCGTAGGTAAGAGGCGAGTTATCCGGCCAGTAGCCACGGAGATAATTGTAGTAGTCGGCTGCAGAAACAGGGTTTCCGGTTACGGTGAAATCATTGTTATGATACATGAAGTGCGAAAGCAAATTTTTCTCATTGGCTTCATCAATAATGCTGTCGTTATCATTATCAATACCATCCAAGGCATCAGCAACTGGCCCGTCTAAAACCGTAAGTCCGAATACTGGAGGATGTGCTCCGTAAGCTCCGACTTGAGCTTGCGGAGTGCCGCCATCGTTTGACCTCCCGTTGTAAACAAAAGCTGTATTGTATGCCGGCGCTGAACCAACGTAATCATCAAACGGAGAGCCAAGATCATAATCCTGAAACAAACCGGCGTAAACATTGGAGTAAGTAGCTGAGCTCCGGTTAATCAATTCGTAAGAATAAAATAGAGTTGTATTCAGAACCTGTTGGCTGTCGGGAAGCGCCGGGCAAGCATAAGCCCACGCAGATGCATGTACTTCAATGCCCAGCGGTTGTCCGCCTGTTTCGGTGTGCGGAGCAAGATTGTCGTTGAAAATCCAGTACAGCATCTGATCGCCTTTGATCAGCGGATAATCGCCACCGATGAGCGGATCGTAAATTCCGTTGTTGTTTACATCTGCAAACGGAGCCAGATTGCGCGAATAATTTCCTGTTCCGTGCGCCGGCCAACTGATAATATCTCCAGCCGGAATAAACGAGCCGTTCTGCACATTTCCTTGTGCAAAATGGTAAATGAATGCTTCTATGTCTGTTCGGTTAATCTTCCAGATATAATCATATTGATATGCAGTAGTGCTGTCTGCAGTCGCGTTTGTTGTATCGAGCGGACCGGGGAAAAAATCAATTCCTTTCTGGCGGTAAGTCATTGCGGCCTGATGCAATTGTCCGCCGGCATCTAAACCGCCAATCCAGAACCCGGAATTAAACAATGGGCTGGCGCCGCCTCCTTTGGGAACTTCAAATCTTGCAGTAGATAAATTCCATCCGAAATCACCTCTCGACAGAAAAGAAGCATTCACATTATTTATATTCAGATAACGATTGTTTGAAAAATCAGGAAATGAAAATAGATTAGTGTTAGATTGTCCGTAGCCAACAACCTGTACCCCCGGCAACGGTGAAATATCACTTGTCATCCCGACATAATAGTAATTCGAACTTTGCTGATTGAATGCAACAAAAGAGGTCCCTGTATTGGCTGAATTGGTAGTTGTTATAATTAGTTCAGGAACACTATTTCTATTCAGCTGAATCAAGGCGCGGCTGGCCGTTCCTTTTAACGCGAGAGGCATTCCTTGTCGTCCCGGTACAAGTTGTATAACACTAAAATTTTCCCCGTCAGTAATTTCTTCGATCGAATGAAAATTACCGTTGTTCAGATAAGCTGTTCCTGCAGAACCTCCAATCCAAACATCGTTGCCCAAACTCAGAATACAGGTTGGTGTTCCGATAGGCGGCAAGGAGGTGATCGGCCAGCCAGCCCACGATTGGCTTGCCGCGTGATACATATTTACACCTGCATTGCTGATGATCCATACATAGCCGTTTGCTGCTGAAATCTGAGTAATTGTATTGCTGAGCAGCGGCGAGTTGGTGGTGGTGAAATTCGTCCAGGTAGTTCCGTTAAACAGTGAAAGCCCATTTTTTGTAGCACACCAAACGGAATTGCCGTCGATATCTAAATCCTGAATGGAGTCATTAACCAATCCTGAATTTTGAGTGTTGTAGGCGATCCAGTTATTGTTGCTTAGTACTGCTAGTCCTGAATCTTTTGCAGTAATCCATATACCGCTGGCTGCCGTGACAATTTGCGCAACCCGGCCAAACGGCGCTCCTGTTGCAGTGTTGTACATCGTCCAGCCTGAACCATTGTAATAACCAAAACTTTTATTGAACCCAACCCAAACACCGCCAACACTGTCAACCGCCAGAGCAGAACGATTGTTGATTTGGGCAATAGGAAGGGGTGGAGCATCAATATAGCTGAACTGTGCTTGAACATTGAGATTCATTGCGCACGTCAGCAGCAATGCACCCCAAAACGTGTGGAGAGATTTCATAAACGATGAAGTTGTGATTGGGGGGAACGTGCAAAGTAAAAGTCTAAAATGTTGTTGGAAATAACAACTGTAGGTTTGGATTTGGTTAGAATTAGTTCATAATTGGCAGGAATGTCATGTGTTTTACTGGTTGTACGTTGCAACAATTTCCTGCCGTTTACTTTTTAGTGGTCCGGCTTAGCTGATTGATAGCTTTGCCCGCTATCTGATTGGTTGATCAAAACAGCGCTGTTTTTTGATGAAAGGGCTGAGCGTAAAATTGATTTAAGCTTTATTGCGAGCGAATTTTCCCCGCCTTTTCCGATCTTTGCACAAACACATCCGAACCACATGAGCAAAGTAAAGACCCTCGGTCAGTTTATTATTGAAAAGCAAACAGATTTCCCGTATGCCAAAGGCGAACTCTCGCGTTTGCTGCGTGATATTGGGATTGCGGCCAAAATTGTACATCGTGAAGTAAACAAAGCCGGATTAGCGGATATTCTCGGTGATGCCGGTGAAACCAATGTGCAGGGCGAGTCCGTGAAAAAGCTGGATGTATTTGCCAACGAGCAGTTTATTGCAGCACTCAGTGTGGGCGGCGAATGCTGCGGTATTGCCTCCGAAGAAAATGAAGATATCATTCCGATCGACACACCACAGTCGCGCAATGCCAAGTATGTTGTGGCGATGGATCCGCTCGACGGCTCTTCCAATATTGATGTAAACGTTTCAGTAGGTACTATTTTCTCAATTTACCGGCGAGTGTCGCTGTCCGGTCCGGCCACACTCGAAGATTTCCAGCAGCGCGGAACCGAGCAGGTAGCTGCAGGATATATCATTTACGGTTCCTCTACAATGCTGGTTTATACCACCGGCAAAGGTGTTAACGGCTTTACGCTCGATCCTTCTATCGGAGAGTTTTGCCTTTCGCATCCGAATATGAAAACACCTTCTATCGGCAAAAGCTATTCCATTAACGAAGGCAATTATGTGCATTTTCCCGATGGTGTGAAGAAGTACATCAAGTATTGTCAGGAAGAAGATAAAGCCTCAAAGCGTCCGTACTCATCGCGTTATATTGGTTCGGCTGTGGCTGATATTCACCGCAACCTTATTACCGGCGGCATTTATATTTATCCTACAACAGCGTCATCGCCCAAAGGCAAATTACGTTTGCTTTACGAGTGCAGTCCCATGGCATTTATCATTGAGCAGGCCGGAGGCAAAGCAACCGACGGCTTCCAGCGGATTATGGAAATTGAACCCAAAACCTTGCATCAGCGCACACCGTTTTTTGCCGGTTCCAGCGAAATGGTGGATACAGCATGCGATTATATGATGAAGTTTTCGGCCACTCAGGTATAACTCTTTCTCAGCGTATTTTCAGCCTGTCTCACCATGTTGAGGCAGGCTGTTTTATTTAGCTTCCCTGCATACCGGGTATTTTTTTTAGGCGGGCTGTAACAACGGGCTTTGTGCCCCGTCATATTCACAAACAAGCCAGAACAGCAAAAAAATATATACCATGAAAACGATCATTTTATTCCTCGCCCTTCTTGTTTCAGGCACCGGTTTTGCAGCCACTGAAACTCCTGCACCGGCAGCCACCGCAAGTGCATCACAGCAGTATATTGTGAATACGATTCGTCAGGCTATTCGTTTGCCGGAAGTATTGAAATCAAGCACAGGTATGCAGCGCATTTTGGTTGTATTTAGTGTTAATGCCGATGGCAGTGTATCTGTTCAGGAAATCGGTTCAAACAATTTGCTGGTAAAATCATCGCTCACACAGCAGTTTCAGCGCCTTCATTTTGCCGCTACCGGATCACCTGAAATGTATTCTATTTGGCTTAATTTCAGTGTATTGTAGTATTTTTGCCGCAATTCTGTAACAAACAGCCTCTAACATCGTCCCAATAAAACAAAGTATCAGCATATTTATCCCCGATTATTATGAAACCGATGAAATATATCATGATGAGCCTGACAGCGGTAACAGTATTTGCCGCGTCTCTTGGAGCTCAAAACAAAGAGAACCGTGCCGTTGGTGATTTTACAGGAATCCGTGCCGGAGGAGCAGTTGTTGTTATTGTTTCGCAGTCAGACAGCAATACAGTAAGTGTTGAGGCTGCAAATACCAAAGCGCTTCTTCAGGTGGTTACTGAAGTAAGAGATGGCATTCTTACAATTGCTTCGGAGAAAGTCGAAAAAACCGATGGCAATCAAATTACAGTACGTGTGGGTGCGAAAAAACTCAACAGTATTGATGCCAGCGGAATGTCTTCGTTCAAGACAAAAGACACACTCATTACCGATAATATCCGTATTCATTTCAGTGGTGCATCAGAAGGTAAAATTGCCTTAAAAGCCACACGCATTGAAACACAGCTCAGCGGAGCAACAGATGTTCGTTTGGTAGGAAGTACCAATCAGCTGGTGTCAACCAACAGCGGAGCGTCAGAGCTGAAAGCTTTTAATTTGCGTGCTTCAACTGTATCCATTACTACATCAGGTGCTTCTGAAGCCCGTATCTGGGTTCTTGATACACTCACAGCCAATGCTTCCGGCGCTTCTTCGATTGTTTATTATGGCAGCCCGATAAGCTCAGTTACAAATACATCCGGCTCTTCGGAAGTAGAACAGCGTTTAGGAACTCCAGCCGCACCCGCATCTGATACTACCACAATTCGTATTCTTGGTAAAGACGTACAAATTGTTGACGGTGAATTAGCCAACGAAGAAAA
>CALRTD020000017.1:0-21164 GCA_943371015.1 Synechococcus sp. UW140
CAAGCAGTTCTTTGCATTTTGGCATGCCATCGCCGGCAAAAAGCACGGTGTTGTTTTCGAGCAGTTCGGTAAAACTGTTTTCATCAACGACAAGCGGCATTGTAGTTTCAACTAAATTCAGGTTGGCATCATACACCGCGCGGTAAACTTCCATGCGACGTGCGTCCAGCATTGGACAAAGCAGCATTTCGGTTTCAGCTTCCTGCTGCATGCCGTAGGCCAATGCTTCGAGTGTGTTTACTGCCAGCAGCGGAATATTGAGTGCGTAGCAAAACCCTTTTGCCGCCGAAACGCCGATGCGCAAACCGGTGTATGAACCCGGACCCATGCTCACACAAACTCCGCCAAGTTGAGCAAATGTAATTCCGGCTTCGGCCACTACTTCTTCGCAAAAAACGGTGAGCCGTTCGGCATGTATGTTGGCTTCATTTTGCCAGCGTTCGGCAACAAGTGTTTCGTTGTGCGAAAGTGCTGCCGAACAAACGCCGGTGGCGGTTTCTATGTGCAGGAGGTACATACTTATTCCGTATCAGCAGTCAGCTTCTCTTTATCCACTTTCTCAACTGCTGCACCGTTAAACAGTTTCGTGCGTATCGCGCTGAATGGTGCCGAAACAACTTCGTCGCCTGCTTTCAGTCCTGATACAATTTGTATGTACTGATTATCCTGAACACCTGTTTTTACAGGTACAAGAACAGCTTTCCCGTCGCGCAGCACGAATACACATTCAACAGGTTCGGCTGCTTTTGTTTTTACTTCGCGTTTGTCGCCTGTAGTCATTTCGGGCGGGGGACCGCCGGCATCGCTGCCTTTTGCTAATGATTCGTTGCTGCCTTTTTTTGCAGCTGTATCTGTACGTGTGGTTACGGCCTGTATGGCTACAGAAATGGCATTCTGCACCGAGCGGGTTTGAATATCAACCGTGGCCGACATGCCCGGCAGGAACGGATATTCGTTAGGCTTGTCAGCTTTCATCAGGTCTTTGTACGAATCACGCAGGATGCGGATTTTTACTGAAAAATTGGTCACCTGATCGGTGTTGAGTCCGCTCGAACTGGCTGAGTTGGCTACTTCCGTAACAATGCCTTTGAACTTGCGGTTATCGTGCGCTTCAACTTCAATAAGTGCAGTATCGTTAAGGTGAACGCGGAGAATATCGTTTTCATTTACATCCACCTGAACTTCCATTTCAAGCAGGTTGGCAATGGTGAGAATAACTTCGCCGGCCATTTGTGCATTGCCCAAAACACTTTCGCCTTTGCGCTTTGCAAGTTTTGAGATCGTGCCTGAAACCGGTGCGTAGATGGATGTTCGTGTGAGATTTTCGTTGGCTTCTTTGAGCGAAGCGGAGTTGCTGCTCACGTTAAAATCGGCACTGCGCACACTTTCCTGTGCAGCCTGCACTTCGGCTTTTGCGGATTCGTATTGTGCGCGCGCGCTCTCAAACTCGGCATCCGAAACGGCTTTCTGATCGTGCAGTTTTTTGCTGCGGTTATAGGCCAGCTCGGCATTTGTAAGCTGCGATTTGGCCTGTGTAAGTCGCGCCTCGCTGTTGGCCAGATTGGCGCGTGAACCATTCACCATCGCCTGCATACGTTCAACTGCCGACTGATACACATTCGGATTAATGCGCAGCAGGAGCTGACCTTTTTGCACGGTATCGCCTTCCTTCACAAGCAGCTCAACAATTTGTCCCGATACATCCGAAGTAATTTTTACTTCTTGTTCGGGTTGCACTTTTCCGCTTGCCGAAACAAGTTCAGTAATGTTTCGTTGCTCGGCTTTTTCGGTAGCCACACGCACTGCCTTGCTGCCGTCGCCTTTTACAAGCACAACAACAACAATGAGTATAACGAGTAAAATTCCGCTGATAATAAGAAAGCGTTTCATAGAACTGCAGATCAGAAGGTAAGTGGTTTGCCCTGGTAGAAATCAAGGACTTTAAGTTTCAGAAAATAATCGAACCGCGCCTGCAGCAAATCGGCCTGAGCACGGGTAACACGGTTTTTGGCTGTTCCGTATTCGATGGCTTGAATGGCGCCGGCTTCAAATCGGTCTTCGGCATAGGTAAATGCTTCCTGTGCGGCATTTACAGCCAATTCAGAAGCACGGTAGCGTTGCAGAGCGGCTTGCGCATCGGTGAACGCTTTGTCAACCTGCTGGCGCAACTGTTGTTCCTGCTGCATCAATGTTAGTCGTGCATTTTCCTGCTGGATTTTTGCACGTTTTATAGCGGAAGAAGATTGAAGATTGTTGAAGATCGGAATGGTAAGCTGAAAACTGATCACGCGGTTAACGTTGTTGCTGTACTGATCGCCAAACGAAGTGGTTTGTGTTACATAATTAAATGTTGGCGCATACACCAAATCGCCGGCGGATGTAATACCGATTTGCTGTGTGCCGGAAGGCGTAACGCTCAAAATATCTTTGGCAAGTCCTGAATAACCTGTGCCGAGTGATCCCTGTAATGTTAACCGCGGACTCAGCGCACCGTAGGCAACTTTCAGTCCGCGCTCGGCGCCGCGCAAATCGAGCTGAGCTTTTTTTATCATGGGCATGTTGTTTAATGCGGTCTGATAAATTTGCGAAGAGCTTGTTGCCGCAATTGCTTCGGCGGGCATATTCAGTTCTGGTTTTGAAATACTGAAGCCTTCTGTATTTTCAAGATTCATAAGCTGAGTGAGCGAGAGATACGCCATGCTCAGGTTGTTTTCCGAATTTACACGGGTAAGTTCTTCCTGTGCCTGTTGTGCTTGTAAGTCGAGCAGCGGACCGCGGGCACTTGCACCGGCATCAACCAGTTTTTTCATGCGCTCAACCTGTGTGCGTGTAAGTTCTACCTGATCGGTTGCCACTGTAAGCTGTTCCTGTGCAAACAATACGTTGAGGTAGGCAGTAGCTACATTCAGACTAATGTCGTTTTGAGTTTGCTCAACTTGTGCCAGTCCCGACTGCATTGCATATTGGTTTTGGCGAATAGTATTGTAATTCTGTCCGCCCGCAAAAACAGTTACACTGCTGCTCAAAAAGAAGTTTTGCGAAAGCACAGTACCATCGGCAAACGTATTGGTAAACCGGTCAACGGTACGGCCAAACTGATAGCTGTGTGATGCAGTGGCATTGAGGTTGGGAAGTACATTCGCCTTGCTTTGCTGCAAATTAACCTGCGCCAGATCGGCATTTAGCCGGGTTTGCTGAATCTGAATGTTGTGTTTAAGTGCATACTCAATGCACTGCTGTAAATTCCACGGCTGCGAATTATCGGCAGGTGCTGCGGTAATTTGCTGCGAAGCCGGTTGAGCAGGCAGCATGGCCGGAACAAATGCGGCAGCAGCAATCAATATTAAATACAAACGGCGCATCAGGTGGTTTTTGAATATATACAAAGGTAAACGAAAAGCTGCTTTAGCCGAAAACAGAATTCGCCGCTCTTAGTATGCCGCTTTTAGTGGTGACTCTGCAAATGCACATATTCCCCTCTGCCTGCCGGCAAAAGGGAAAAGTGCTGAATTTAGTACGGGTTACTTTTCAATCGACTGCTTCAGTAATTCCAGTCCATTTTCATTGGTCTTTTCCATTTCTTTTTTGGCACCAAACAACCAAAGGAAAAAAGCGCTGCCCAAATCCGACTCAAGCTTAAAGGTTTGTGTAACTGTAATTCCGGCGGGCGATTCGCTAAATGTGTAAACAAAATCAGGATGAGCGGTAAACGGTTTTTCGATGTGACATTTCATGCTCACCAGTGAAAAGGTATCCACCTTAACGATTTCCTGATAGCCAACATCTTTTCCGCCATTACCGATCCAATGATATTGCGCTCCGGGTTCGCCATCTTTTCCTTTTACTTCATATTTCTGTGCCGGATCCTGTTTCAAAAAAGGCGACCATTTCGGGAAGTTGTTCAGGTAGCGAACCATGTCGAAAACTACAGGCATTTGTCCCTTTATGGTTACTTTTTTAACAATCTGAATCGTTTTCAGTCCATTCGCTTTGTAAAGTCCGTAGCCAATAAAAATAACAAGTGCGAGGCCGAGGAGAATGAGCGCAATTTTCATGGTGTTTGGTTTTAGAGATGGTTGTTGATTGAGAAGAGATTTTTAAAAATTACATGGGTAAAATTTCGCGTACTTCTACACGTCCGCCCATGGCCAGAATCGGACAGCCTTTGGCGATTTCTGCTGCTTCGTCAATTGAAGCGGCGCGAATAACCATATTGCCGCCAAGTGTTTCGTTTTGGGCAACATAAATTCCATCAGTTACTGTTTTATCGGCTGAAATTTCTTTGCCTTCAAACCCGAGCTGGTGCGTACTGATCAGCTTTTCCTGAATAGCGATGTTACCGATGAAACTGCCCCACTGCTGGTGCTGCTCGGCCATTTCAGCTTCTGTGGGCTGATAGGTTTGTGTGGCATCGAAACGGAAGATGAGCATGAATTCTTTTGACTGTGACATGGTGTTTTGTTTTTAGTTGGTTAGTGATGTTGTTGTTATTTGATGAGGCAAAACTATAGCGGCCGGAAACCATAAATCTTGCCATAGGGCAAGAAATCAAAATGCACCCAAAAAAGAGCAGCCCTGCAAACAACAAGTGTTTGCAGGGCTGCTGCAGAATGTAAAAAAAATCTGTTTTAGTCTGCAAAACGCTTTACCAGCAGTTTTCTGTACACAGAAAGATGCAGGAAGATAATGATGGGCGGAGCAAAAGCAGGAATCAGGCAAAACGGGAACTTACCAAGTGCATCAACACCTGCTGATCCGGTTTCAATGCTTAGTTTGGTAAATACAATAGCCATGGTGGATGTCGCCAATATATCAAGCAAGCCGAATGTATTCCATACAAGTGCAATGGTTCTGGAATTCGATTTTTTCTGCTTAATCATTCGGGCAACAAAAATGCTCGTGAGTGCAGTAATTACATCGCCCAAACCGGCAATAAGTCCAAAAACAAGCGGAAGCTGATCCAGCAGCGACAGAATGAGCAGAAAACTTCCAATAAGCCGGAACAGGTGAATGCGGATAAATGCCGATGCTTTCGTTTCGCGGTTAATGGCTTTCCAGAACGGGAGATTAAATACAACCAGCACCAGAAATATCATCAGCGGCAATGTTGTCAGTTTTACAACCTGCGGCGGCACGCTTTGAACTTCAAACAAGTTGTTCATGCAGGCCAGATACACATATATAAAGTAGGCTGCAAAAAAAGCCAGAATGCCGCCAAAAACAATTGCTTTGTTTTTTTTCGATGCATTACGACTGAGCAGTGCAACAAGAATTACGGGTATCGGAATTACAATTAAAAATAAAACAGATAACCAGGTTGGGACGGTTGATAACCACATACAGTTAGTTGGTTTTAGTTATTTCTTTTCTGATTCGGCTCAATGAAGTATCTGTTATTCCCAAATAAGTAGCAATTTGTTTGAGCGGTACGCCTTGCACAATATCCGGTTTCTCTTTTATCAAGTTCAGATAACGTTCTTTTGCCGGATCAGCAATCATGGAAACCGAATGACTTTTGAGCTCAAAGTAGTTGTTGACAAGCCGGGTGCGGCCAACTTCTCTGAATGCTTCTATTTTAAACAGCTTCATGAAATTTTCAAACGTAATTTTCCACGCCACACACTTGGTGATGGCCTGAATTGATTCCCGACTTTTTGAACGCAGAAAGTAAGAATGCCAGTCGATAACAATATCTTTTTCGCTGAAGAATTTCGTGGTAATATCATCGCCTTCCGGATTCATTACATACGAACGCGCAAAGCCACTTTCCATAAAGTAGTAGTAACCGGCAACATTATCGTAAGGAATCAGGTAATCGTTTTTCTGAAATTCAACCCTTGTGTATTGACTAATGATTAGCTCAAATTCTTCGGGCGTAAAATTTTGTTCATTAAATATGTTTGTGAGGAAGTGCTTCTCGGCCATGCTGCTTTCAGTTATCTGCTTTGCGGATTAACGACATAAAAGTATCAAAAACAAGTTGCCGTAATTGGAACCAAGATTAATTACCTTTATAGAAGTGAATTTCCTCGCGCATTTTTATCTTTCCGGCAACAACGAACCACTTTTGGTTGGCAATCTCATTGGCGATGCTGTTAAGGGGCGCAGCTTAGCGGCTTTTTCAGAGCCTGTTCAGCAAGGCATCCGTATGCACCGCGCGATCGACTATTTTACGGATACACATCCGGCAGTATCGCGGAGTAAAGATCGGTTGCGTTCAAAATTCAATCACTATTCGGGTGTTATAACAGATGTTTTTTACGATCACATCCTAGCCCGCAACTGGAACGATTATTCGGATGAACCGCTGGCGCAATATACACATCGTATTTACGGATTACTGGAACGGCATTGGTTAGTTTTTCCGCCGCGCATTCAGTTTATGTTTCCCTACATGAAGCAAAACAACTGGCTTCTCGGATATGCTGATGTGCAGGGTATTCACCGCGCACTGAGCGGCATGGCCAAGCGCACAGCATTTGTTTCGCACATGGAAGAAGCGGCACAATTCCTGGAACGCGATTATTTGCTTTACAAACAGGATTTTGAAATTTTCTTCCCCTCGCTTGTCGAACACACCCGTGTTTTCAGAGAAGAGAACTTATAGCATTAATAACATAATCCCGCCTTCACATTCTCTTCATTTCAGAAAATGAAATTTGCAGCAAACAACAAGCGTTATGCTGATTTCATTCATCACCCTTCTTACTATTTGCGGATTAATTTCTTTGCTGGCTTTTATTCCGGTGGATATAAAAGTTGAAGATTATACCGATGTTGCCGGAATGGAAACCGAATGTTCTGTACTCAACGAAACATTGGTTCGTCCGCAGCAGCGCGTTGCCGCATAATTTTATTTTTCGCGAAAGCGTAAAAACACGATCAGTGCCACCGTGCACAATGCTGCTCCGGCTATGCCTGTGAGCCTTAACCCCAAATCATCTCCCGGATCTTTACCCATAACAGCCAGCGTTGCAAACACCGCAATGCCCAGTGTTTGTCCGAGTTTCACTACAAAGTATTTTACCGCAAAGTAAAGCCCTTCGCGGTTTTCGCCGGTAACTTCGGCATCGGCACGGGCAATATCAGCCAGAATGGCCGGAGGCAGGATGCCCAATGCCGCAAGCGGAAATGCCGCCGCCGCCGCAAAAGAAAAAAGCTGCACTTTGGCCGGCGCCGGGAAATTCCCCAAACCATAAACACTGGCACACACTGCCGCCAGCAAGGCAAAAGCCGCCAGCACTAATTTCTTTTTGCCAAACCGTTTCGCCATGATATTGATAAGCGGATAAAATATTAGCGAAACACCTACCATTGCAGCCATCAGCACCACCCCAAACGATTCGGGCTGGCCGGTAAGCACGGTTACATAATACAGCAGCCCGCTGGTAATAATGTAGAGTGCCATGTAGTAAGCAAAATCGGCAAAAATGTAAATGCGAAACGAGCGGTTGCGTAATGCCGATCGGATCGCTTTCAGCAACGGCTGGTGCGCCGGCTGTGCATTGCAGTACTTGCGTTCGTTGATTAACAGCACCGGGAGCAGCATAAAGATACCGGCCAGTAAACTGAGTGCTGCAATGGCCCATTGGAGGGCTTCGCGGCGGCTTTCTAATTCAAATGCTGTGTGCAGTGCCGCCGCAAGGTTATTAGAACTGGCTGAAACTACAATGCCGAGCGTAAAACCGGCCTGCTGCAGGGTCGAAAGCCGCACCCGGGCTTCGGGTGTGGCTGCAAGCTCCGGAAGCAGGGCGTTGCAGGGAATAATATAGGTAGTAGAGGTAACAAAGAATGCAACCAGCGCAATGCCCAGCCACCAGCCGTTTGCTGCCGATGCGGTTTCAGTTGGCGGCATAAAAACCAGAATGCAGGTAAGAACGGCCGGCACAATACTCCACATCATAAACGGAATGCGCCGCCCGAGCCGGTGTGCACTGCGGTCGCTCCATTGTCCGATCAGCGGATCGTAAACGGCATCAGCCAAACGCCCGGCAGAGGTGATTACAGCCAGTAAGCTGAATACACCGAAAATCAGCAGCTGCGGCAGCAGCGGTTCCCAGCCGGCATTGGAAGGAGGGAGATAAAAGTAGGGCAGCAGGACCCCGATAAGATTAACCAGAATGCTCCAGCCCGCCATGCCCGAAGCATAAACCAACTGAAGCCGAAGCGGGAAAACAGGTGTTTCACTCATCTCTTCTGCAAGAATAATGGTTTATCGCCTTCAACATCATTAACGGAACAATTAAATAGTACGGCTGCGTAAAATATTTTTTCTTCAGATGGGGGGCGATAGGAGAACGATTGTCATTTATCCAGAAGCAATCAAAAAAACTCACCATGAAAAAGTATACTTCTTTCCTTCACCTGTTTGCAGCTCTGGTTTTGTTTGCCGGAAGTCAAACACTCAACGCACAGGAAACACTGATGCCCGAACGCGGCAGTATTTTTGTTCATTATTCGAATGTAGGGCTGAGCCGGTTCGACGGATTTAAGATCGGTGCCGATTATGTGTTGCTCAGTAAGGAAATTCAGAAAAGCAAACGCGGAAAACCGGCAGAAACATTTCGCAATACACATTATCTGACGTTCAATTACGCACTTTACTCGCGCAGTTTCCGGTCAGTGAATCATTTGCTGCATGTCGGGTACCTGATGCAGAATACAAATAAGAGCGGATGGTTTACCGGTATCGAGCCCATTGCAGGATTTCGGGTAAATACGTCTGCTTTTTCAACCAACAGCAATACTTCTGAATTTGGAAATCGTTTTCGCCGGAGTTTAATGGCGGGTGTTTCACTCAGTGCAGGCAAAGAATTATTCCTCGGAAAAAAAGAAACACCGTTTACCATTTTTGGTAAATATTCGCTCATGACCAGTTTGCCTCGCCCGCGCCTTGGCAATACAACAGGGTTAACGGAAATAGGTCTGAGCATAAAAATCAGTAAATAATTGGAGTTGAGATAATACCCAAAACCGGCCTCCTGAATGTTCAGGAGGCCGGTTTTGCTTTACAGGCACAAACTACTCTTTAATAAATGTGCATTTAATAATTTCACCGTTGCTGTTTTCTGAAGTCACAAAGTACATGCCCGGTGCCAGCGCGGCAACATCGGCTTGCCAGTAGTTTTTGCCGGTGTTGGTTGCCGCAGCTACAATTTTACCCGAAGCATCAATAATGTTTACACCGCCCGTAATACCTTCGGGCATAGTAATGTTCAGCATTACACCAGCCGGATTGGGATAGGCTTTGGGCTGTGTTTCAGCTGATGTTGAACCGGGTGCTTCAGTGGTGCGCATACCAAATCCCCAGCAAGGAATGTATACGGTCATGCACTTTGTATCAGAGCAGGTTTGACCGCTTGAGTTGCAAAACTGTACTGTAAAGCACACTTCATAATAACCGCCTTCTGCGTAGTTATGGGTAAACCAGTAATTGGTTCCGGTGGCTGAATTGCCATCACCAAAATCGATGCTGTATGAACACCGGTCAACTCCGTGAAAGACAGAAATGTCGTTGAACTGCGCTGTGCAGCCCATTACATAAGCTACAAAGTTGGTTTTCAGGTAGCATTCGATACCGCGCATTGCCGGATCGCTGGCAGATACTGTTGAAATAATAGTATTGTCTGCAGTACCACTTTTTTCTGAATCAGCCATCGGTTGAACAATTGTTCGGGCTGCCGATTCCTGAGCCATTAACATACATGATGCTGTAACAACAGCCATCAAAATTGTTTTTGAAAAATTTGTTTTCATGATATATAGTTGTTGATTTATATGCAACCATATATACCTGAAAACCCTGGGTCAATTTAATTCATAGTAAACGGTAATGATTAGCGGCTGTTAACAGTCATCAAGCTGTTTTAATTCCTTAGGTTTTTATAATTATTTTTATTTCAATGATTTAGTATTGATTAGTGATCTTGGTTGTCTTATTACTCGTTAACTTAAATAGTGTTTCATACTCTCTTTGCTGATTCATAGGTTGGAAAATCTATAAAATAATTGAGATGAAGTAAAGGTAAATCGGTAATTCTTGTATGTTACAATCGATCGTTAGCTGAAGTGACTAAAAAAATAATTTCCTCGAAAAATTACAGATAGAGAAACAGGGGTAGTGAATCGTAATTTCTTTGTTTCCCCTAAAATAAATTAATTAACATCTAATTTACCGATCAACAGCTATTGGCTCCGTTGGGCACAAAAACAAAAGCCCGACCAAGTGGTCAGGCTTTATTTTTAAGTCGGGGTGGCGAGACTCGAACTCACGACCCCCAGCACCCCATGCTGGTACGCTACCAACTGCGCTACACCCCGAACTTTTTTGCTTTTCGATTGTAAACTTACTGATGATTACAACGTCTAAGCGGAGTGCAAATGTAAGAACTTTCTTATTTCGCACAACTTTAACGGAAATTCACACCTAAAAAACGCTTTAAAGAGCTATCCCTTTTGAGTTTCAGTAGCTTTGCAATGCCAAAATACCCACAGGGTTCGGTTATGAAGAAAATTTTATTCGTTTTGCTCATTTTTACTGCCTTTCAGCAGCTGGGGGCCCAAAATACTAAACCACGCTGTACCATAAGCGGTTACATTAAAGAAGAGGCCACCGGCGAAGCCATCATAGGAGCGGCTGTAACAGTGCGGCAACCGTTATCGGGCACAACCACCAATGCTTACGGTTTCTACAGCATTACGGTTGATTCAGGCACCTACACCCTTCAGGTGCAATACCTCGGTTTCGAAACTTATTCGCAACAGGTAAAGCTCGATAAAAACCAAGTCATTGATATCAAGCTCAAAACGAAGGTGACCAACATGAAAGAGGTGGTAATTACCGATCAGAAAGCGGATGCCAATGTACAGGACGGTCAAATGAGCACTGTGCGGCTGGATATGAAGCAGGTGAAGCAGATTCCGGCGTTCATGGGCGAGGTTGATATTCTCAAAACCATACAGCTCACGCCCGGCGTAAAAGGCGCCGGCGAAGGAAATTCCGGATTTTATGTGCGCGGCGGCGGGCCTGATCAGAACCTTATTTTACTAGACGAAGCCACCGTTTACAATGCCGGCCACCTGTTCGGCTTTTTCTCAGTCTTTAACGGAGATGCTGTAAAAGACCTTAACCTGATTAAAGGTGGAATGCCCGCGCAATACGGAAGCCGGTTAGCCAGCGTTCTTGATATTTCAATGAAAGACGGAAACAGCCAGCGTTTTGATGTTGACGGCGGCATTGGGGTCATAGCATCGCGGCTAACCGTGCAGGGACCTATAAAAAAAGATACCGCCTCTTTCATCATCTCCGGCCGTAGAACTTATGTTGATGTGCTTGCCGCTCCGTTCATCAAAGACGATTCGCCGTTTAAGGGTTCTGGATATTACTTTTTTGACCTGAATACGAAGCTTAACTGGAACATTAACGCAAAGAACCGGGTGTTTTTGAGTGGTTATTTCGGACGAGATGTGTTTTCGTTTAAAAATACGGACGATGATTTTAACGTGAGTATTCCCTGGGGCAATGCAACCACCTCTCTGCGCTGGAATCATCTGTTTGGGCCCAAGCTGTTTATGAATGCAACTTCCGTTTTCAGCGATTACAAGTTTTCGTTTGGTGCCGCGCAGGATGGTTTTGAAATCGGACTCTTTTCAGGTATTCGTGATTTCAATAATAAGGTTGATTTTAGCTGGATTCCGAATACAAAACATTACGTGCGCTTTGGGGTAAATTACACCTGGCATACCTTTACGCCCAACAACGCCTCCGCAAAATCAGGCGATGTTGAATTTGATCTGGGCGGTAAAGTGCGGCAGTTTGCGCATGAAGCGGCAGTATATTTTAACGACGATTGGAACATCAGCGAACGCCTTTTGCTCAGCTATGGTTTGCGTTATTCGTACTTCATGCAGGTTGGTCCGTTTAACCGCTATGTGCAGGATGTAACCGGAACAACAATTGATACCGTTAGTTACGGAAAAGGCGATAAAGTAGCCGATTACGGTGGACTTGAGCCACGTCTTTCCATGCGTTTCCTGATTAACGAAAAATCATCAATAAAGGCATCTTTTACGCAGAACCTGCAGTATGTGCATTTGGCAACATTATCGCCCATATCGTTGCCAACTGATATTTGGGTGCCCTGTTCGGATGTGGTGAAACCTCAGCTTGGCTATCAGTACGCAGCCGGATATTTCCGGAATTTTTATAAAAATATGTTTGAAGCATCTGTTGAAGTGTACTACAAACAGATGTATAATCAAATTGAATTTGCCCCGTCTGCATTGCCCGAAGACAACATCAATAACAATACGGATAACAACTTCGTGTTTGGTACCGGTGAGTCGTATGGTGCAGAATTCTTTTTCAAAAAACGTGTCGGAAAGCTTAACGGCTGGGTGGGGTATACGCTTTCATGGACATGGCGTTATTTCCCCGATATCAGCAGCGAGCGTTTCCCGGCGCGGTATGATCGTCGCCACGATCTTTCGGTTGTTGTGGTGTATGATTTAAATGAACGGTTGAGCTTTGGCGGTGTATTTGTTTACGGAACAGGCAATGCAATTACGTTACCCGTTTCCCGCTATCTTATTGAAGGAACTATTGTTGATGAATATGGTCCGCGAAACAGCTTCCGTATGGCTCCTTACCACCGCGCCGATGTATCAGTTACTTACAACTGCAAGCCGAAGAAACTCTTCGGGAAACTGCCTTTTGAAAGCAACTGGAATCTGTCGGTATACAATGTTTACAACCGTATGAATCCGTTCTTCATTTATTTCGATAATGAAGGCAGCATTCAGGAAGGCAATTTGGACATTACTGCAAAACAGGTTTCGCTGTTTCCTGTTTTGCCATCAATTACATGGAATTTTAACTTTTAAGCGCTATGAACAAACAACATATTTTTTTACTGTTTGCAGTTGTTGCGCTTCTTGCAGGCTGCACCAAAGAAATAACCATTGATCTGCCCGAAGCAGAATCGAAAATTGTGGTTGATGGCGGTATTTACACCGGCGAGTTTGCACAGGTGGCGCTTACCAACAGTGCCGGTTATTTCGATCCGGTTGATTCCAGTTCGCTGGCCAGTTATCTTATTACAAATGCGCTGGTAACTGTCAGCGATGGAGCAATAACAGACACGCTTCGTCCAACGGTAGATTTTACGTTGCCCATTCCCTTTATCTATCGTGGTTCTGTAATTACCGGACAGCCTGGTCGTACTTACGCGCTCCGTGTTGTATCAGGTACAAAAACGGTAACCGCAGTGACAACTATTCCGCAGCCTGTAGCTTTAGACAGTCTCTGGTATGAGCTCGACGGGGGGCAGGATAGTTTGGGTTTTATTTGGGCTAACTTAAATGAGCCTGCCGGTTTGGGAAATGGTTACCGCTGGTTTGCCAAGCGACTCGGTAAAGACGACCGCTATTTGCCGCCTTTCGGTTCTGCATTTTTCGATAAGTTCATCGACGGACAGGATTTCAATTTTGCATTCAGTCGCGGCATTGAACCGGGCAGCACCGAGCCTGATGATGATGGCCCCGAACGCGGACGCTTCAGGCTTGGCGATACGGTTGTGGTGCAGTTTTGCTCCATCGGTATTCCCGAAGTAGAGTTTTTCCGGTCTTACGAAAGCATTGTAGCGAATCAGGGGAATCCGTTTGCCGCACCGGGAGTGGTGGAAACCAATGTGCAGGGAGGCTTAGGCATTTTCTGTGGTTATGCTCCCAGTTTGGATACGCTGGTTTGCCGGCCTTAATAGCCGATTAAGGCAAAGCTGCTCTGAGATCCCGCTGCAAATTATCAATTGAAACTTGTGCCTGTCCGGTCATTGCTGCATATTGATCAGCATAATTGCGCCATGCTGCCCGGATGGGTGCTCCTGCTCCAAATCTTCTTTGTGCATTATCCCATGTATATTGTACGTGCATAATCTTGTTGGCATAGGCATTGTCCGCAGCCGGATAAAATGAGATATGCAGCGTAGTGGGATTAGCTACCAGAATCGAATAGTGGAACTTGATTTGAGCATTCAGTTGCTGATCATCTGATGATTGCTGTGAACCTCGTGCTGTAGGTCTGAATCCGCCTCCGATTAACTGTTGCAGTAAAGGCATTCCATAAACAGCCGCCGGTGCTGCTGCCGCTGCTTGCGGTTGCGGCTGAGCTTGCGGTTGCGGCTGAGCCTGTGGTTGCGGTTGAACTTGTGGTTGTGGCTGGGCTTGCGGCTGCGCCTGTGGTTGTGGCTGCGCTTGTGGTTGCGGTTGCGGTTGAACTTGTGCTTGCGGCTGCGGCTGGGCTTGCGGCTGCGCCTGTTGTTGCAGATTAGCGCGAGCTTGCTGCGCCTGTTGAGCTGTTAAATCATACAGCCCGTTAAAACTACCCTCATTATCGTAAAAGTCGCCATTTTGTCCAATGTATGGTGGTGCTTCCATGTTTTGCGTTGCATGATATACCTGCCAGCCCTGATTCCACTCCCAGATAGTTCGCTGGATTACACCTTGTGCTGCAATTGTTTTGAGCTGCGCTGCGTATGCCGAACGGCTGCTGTTATCCGCCAGTTGCTGGTAGTCTGGACTATCCACCTGCCTGATCGTTTTACCAGAGAAATTTTGTTCTTTGGCATTTCCTGTTTCTTCCTTTTTTGCAGAAAGATTAGCCTTGGATTGAGTCATGATAACTGTTGTTCCCCGCAATAGTACCATTCGGTTGTTTCATAACCCGCCGACTGTTAACAATTTGACTTTTACTATTTTGGGTGTAATGGGTAACGGATATGAAAGTGCTTTGCCGAATCTTGGTTTAACACGCCGCTTATCAATTTTTGTTTGTGAATTAATGTCAATAACGATCAACCGGTAACCAAAGTCACTCCTCTTAAACCGACATTGTTCTTACCTTTGCATCCGCACAACACAAAACCATTTAGACGTAAATTTTATGAGCAACACACCCGAACATCACCGTTGTCTGATTATTGGTTCAGGCCCTGCCGGTTATACCGCTGCCATTTATGCAGCCCGTGCCGATATGAAACCCATTATGTACATGGGACCTGAGCCCGGCGGACAACTTACTATAACTACTGAGGTTGAAAATTATCCCGGTTATCCGAAAGGCATACAGGGCCCCGAAATGATGGAGCATTTCAAAGCACAGGCCGAGCGGTTTAATACAGATATTCGCTATGGCTGGGTTTCAAAAGTTGATTTCAGCGGCCCGGTGCATAAAGTATGGGTTGATGACGGCGCCAAAGAAATCCATGCTGATACTATTGTTGTTGCCACCGGAGCTTCGGCAAAATGGCTGGGTATAGAATCGGAACAAAAATTCCGCAGCATTGGCGGTGTTTCTGCCTGTGCCGTTTGCGACGGATTTTTTTACCGCGGTAAAGATGTAGCCATTGTTGGTGCCGGCGATACAGCCTGCGAAGAAGCACACTACCTCTCCAAACTTTGTCGCAAAGTATATATGATTGTGCGCCGCGGCGAAATGCGTGCCTCAAAAGCAATGCAGCACCGCGTACAGAATACCGCCAACATTGAAATTCTTTGGCATTCAGAAACCAAAGAAATTCTTGGCGACGACAGCGGCGTAAACGGAGCAATCATCCACAACAGCGAAACCGGCGAAGACCGTAAAATCGATATTTACGGATTCTTTGTGGCTATTGGCCATAAACCCAATACCGATGTGTTTAAAGGCTGGTTAGATATGGACGATCAGGGCTACATTATCACCCAGCCCGGAACCAGCAAAACAAATGTCGAAGGGGTGTTTGCCGTTGGCGATGCACAAGACAAAATTTACCGCCAGGCCGTTACTGCAGCCGGAAGCGGATGTATGGGTGCGTTGGATGCTGAGCGGTATCTGACTGCAAAAGGCATTCACTAAAAATTACAGCACAGCCGGAGCAACCTCCGGCTGTGCTGTTTCGTACAAAGCACAAAACCGACCCGAATCATGCGCTTTTTTATACTGCTTGCAGTACTTCTGCCGTTTCAGTTGTTTGCCCAACTGGGTAAACAAAAAAACACCAAACAGTATTATACGCAGGCGCAGGTTTATGATTCAACACTCGGAATCTCAATTTATGAAAGACTGAATACAGCACTCGGCGGCGATTCTATTCGCAACGGAAGCGGAGGATACGCAGCGTCAAACTGGTGGCAGGATTTTTATACCAACGGGCAGATGCTGCACGAGGGTTTTTATGTTGAAGGACAGTTACGCATCTACAAAAACTTTTTTGAAAGCGGAAAATTGGAACGGCACTTTCGGTTCTCCGACAACAACCGCTGCCAAATGACCATCTATTACGAAAACGGGCAAATTCGTTCAGACATTATCTACTTTCAGGGCGAACCCGAAACAACGTATGAGTACTTTGAAGACGGAAGTCCGGAGTTTATTGAAGAAAATGCGAAGAAGAACGAATATCCCATTATCAGGAAATTTTATTTCGCCAAAGATCAGCCGCAGAGCCTTCTCGAATTAACAGATAAAAAGAAACTTCGTTACTCCTACAAATCGTTTTACGAAAACGGAAAAGTAGAAGAAGAGGGAACTATGCAGTACAATGCAGAAGTAAGCGATGTGATGAAAGAAGGTACATGGAAAGTGTATGACGAAACCGGAAAACTGATTGCAGTGCAGGAATTTGTTCGCGGACAAATGGTGGAGGAGAAGAAGGTCAACTAGAAACCTTTCAGGAAGATAAAGTTAGACGTGTAAAGTGTAAGGTGTAAAGTGTAAAACGAAAACACTATGTTTCGTTTTGCGCTCAACACGAAAAGAAAAGCTTACTGAGGCAGGAGGTAAAGCTTTCCACTTTCCACTGACCAGGAATTCAGTGAGGCAGGATTTACACTTTACACTCACGAAAATAGGTCATTTGCCTTATTGCCGGATTCAGGGAAAAAAAGCAATTTTCGCGCATGAAATTTCGTTTCGCAATCTTATGTTTTTTATTGGCTGCAGGATCAGCTTTTGCACAAACGGCAACCGAGAAACGCCTTGAAGCCGCAGTGAAAATCTACAATGCGCTGCGCGATACCGTTGATACATTCAAGTCCGCTACTCTAACCAGTTCACAGATTGCGTATACAGAATCAATGCGCGATGAAGGTGTACGCATCCTGGATTCGCTGCTCAGGGTTTTGCCCGAAGGCAGCGAGGAGCGAAGAGTAAGCCGCTATTTCAGAGCAAATTTTGAGTATCAGGTTGGTTTTGTGTATGGCATGAAAGGTCGAAACGAAGATGCTTTTAAGCTCTTCGATAAAATAGAAGCTGATTTCGATTACTTCGGTTCTTCATCCGTATTTCCTTTGCGGTACAAGTTCGACGGCAAAAACTACTCTGTGAAATACGAAAACTTTGTAGGCACTTACATCGAGTTTTATACCGGTTTTGGTGAAGTGTGCGCGAATACAGGCCGTTCAGATCGGTCGCTGTATTGCTCGCGTAAAACAGTGACGATGACCGAAAATTCATCAGATTATATTTGGTACAGATATATTGCCATTACCAAGGTAATTGAACAAAAGAAAAAGAAGAATGAGTTTGATAAAGAGATGCTGGACATGGCCTACAAACTCACATATACTTATACACTTTTAGATACCGGTTATCGCAGGACAATTAAAGAAAATAATTACCCAACAATAAATACAGGCTATAACCGCGCAAACGATGTGTTTGAGAAAAAGCCCGAGTTAATTGGTAATGGCGAGATGTATGCGAAAATGGCTCCGCTTTTTGCCAAAGAAAAAGACTATCCGAAAGCGGAAGATTTCTATGCAAAAGCATTGAAGTATAATTATCCGTTTACAAAGGCTGAACTTGAACAGCTTATTGTGGTTGCCGATCGTCGCAGCAACAATAAACTGGGTATTGATGCCGCAAATCGTTATGAAAAGCTACTGAGTTCAACTGATTGCGAAGGTTATCGTAAACTCGCCGGTTTTTATGAGATGTTTGATGATAAAACCCGGCAGAATGCAGCATTAGTTAATGTCAGAAAATGCGAAAACTTAGTTGAAGAACAACGCAAAAACGATGAGCGCCGCCGCCGCCGTGTAAACAAAGGCTTTATGATTTATACGGCTACTTATCCGCTGGCGCTGGCAACCCGCTACGGCGATTACCGCGATTACGGTCTTGTGCTTGGACTCGGCACAAACCGCATGCAGATTGAGTTTTCAGGAAAGCTTATTAATCGTAACCGCGTGTTTCAGGAAGATCTTACTTTCAGAGGTGTTGATACTGAAGATATAGCCGCCTACTGGAACGGAACACGAATGCACGTTGCATTGCGGTTCAACAATGGAAATTCTTCGTACGATAATTTTTTCATGGGGCCGGTTGTTGAATTAGTTCAGCGAAAATTTGAACCTATCTGGAGTGATGTGTACGATATCAACAACCAGTTTGTAGCTTCAGAAAAGCGATTTGATGCCAAGGAAACAGCTTATACCGCCTATTTCAACTTCGGCTCTTATTTTGCCAAAAGGTTTATTTATTTCGAATATTTTACCGGAATAGGTGTTTACTGGGCGAAATTTGATAGTGGTGCCGGGCAGTACAACGGCGATAATTACACACTCAGCGCCCCGCTGCTGGAAAGTCGCAAAGAATCACGTTTCGGGCCGGCCATCAGAATGGGAATTACACTTGGATTTTGTACACGGAAATAGCCGCTTATCTTTGCGGCTATGCACATCACTCACATTGTAGCTGCCGCCGAAAACGGTGCCATCGGAAAAGATAACCGCCTGCTCTGGCGTTTGCCCGATGATATGAAGTTTTTCAAAGACAAAACTTCCGGACATTGCATAGTTACCGGTCGCCGCAACTATGAATCAATTCCTCCCGGTTTTCGGCCGCTTCCCGGTCGTACAAACATTGTAGTTACGCGCAATACAGCCTATGATGCTCCCGGTGCCCACGTTGTAATCAGCATTGCCGCTGCTGTTGAACTGGCACAGAAACTTGGTGAAACCGAACTCTTTATTATTGGTGGCGGAGAAATCTATGCCCAAACTGCTGACATTGCAACCCGCATCTATATTACCCGCGTTCATACGGAGATAGATGCTGATACTTTTTACGTTGGTCCCGATACGGCAAAATGGAAATTGATTTGGGAAGAACAGCATCCTGCAAACGAAAAACACGCATTCCCTTTCACATTTTGCTGCTATGAAAAAATTTAAACTCCTGGCCTCAGTACTGCTGGCTGCCAAGCTCACCGCCCAAACATTTACACCCGGTTTGTCGGTTTATGGCGAAGCTTACGCCGGCTATGATTTCAATCAACCCAGTTCGCAAACCCGTCCGGGATTTATTGTAAATCATCACCGCCTCAACGAAGTTACTTTAAACCTGATTCGCATCGACTACGGGCATACGGCCGGCGAACGCTCGCGCTTCAAGCTTGCCTTGCAAACCGGAACCTATGTAGAACGCAACCTCGCCGGTGAACCTCCTGCACTGCGCCCGCTGGCCGAGGCTTATCTCGGATTTAAAGCAAAAAAACACAACATTTGGTTTGATTTCGGCGTGTTCGATTCGCATATCGGTTTTGAAAGCACAAAAGGCAGCAATAACGATATGCTTTCGCGCACACTCATGGCCGAAAATTCACCCTATTTCGAGAGCGGAATGCGTGCCATGTACATACTTCCCCGTGTCAGGTTTGGCCTTTTTGTACTTAACGGCTGGCAACAAATACGCCGCACAATACCCGTAAACTGCGGGCCGGCGCTTGGTACACAGATACAGTGGATTGCCGGAGGTTTTACGATTAACTCATCCACATTTTTTGGAGTTTTATCTCCGGCACCTTATCGCTATTCACGTTTTCTTCATAATTTCTGGATGAGTTACTCTTCAAACAATACAGAGCATAAAGTCACATTTTCTGCCGACGCAGGCTTGCAGCGTATTTCATATCCAAACCGTCAGGGAAATTCTTATTGGGGGGCGGGTGCGTTGATTTACCGGTGGAATGCCACGCAGCGCTGGGCATTTTCTGTTCGCGGCGAACTATTTTTTGATCCGGATTTTGTGCTTATTCCGCCAATCACTGCACAAGCAACAACGATTATGTTCTGGGGCGGTGCGGCTGATGTTGAGTTTAAAATCACCAACAGTATTGTTGGTCGTGCAGAAGTCCGCAGTTTAGCTTGCGACAATCCTTACTTTTTGAAATCCATCGATAATTCAACACCTTTTCCTACTGATGTAGTTCGTAAAAACTCAATTTGGACCGGATTTACACTTTCATATTCTGTTCCGAATATTCGGTTATTCGATTCAAAAAATATGCTGGAAACACAGGACGTTGAAATCAAGGATGAGTAATAATTCTTAATCCAATTCTAAAACCGGCGCCTTTCTGTTTTTTGTACCTTTACCAAAACAAAAATTCATGAATCGTCTTATCATCACCTCATTTCTCGTTTTGGTTGCTCTTGCAGGCAGCGTAACCGCAATGGCTTACACCGGCGGAAAAGGCGAGTGTAAAGAACAAAAGACTTGCTGCAAAAAAGAAACAGCAATGGCCGCCAGCGCATCCTGCAATACAGAAGCTGCTGCCACTAAAAAAGAATGCTGCTCAAAAAAAGAGGCTGCAGCCGCTCCCGCATCCTGCCACAGTGAAGCTGAAATGAACAGCGCTTCGGCAAAAGCGAAGTCTTGCTGCAAGACCAAATAAGTACCCCACATTAAAATGTTTTAACAGCAATTCCTTGTAAAAAGGAATTGCTGTTTTGTTTTTAGTCTGATTTTCAGGTAGTTGTTAGTTGCGAGGGAGCGTTGTTCACATTAAAAAATTTAATATTTTACAATTGCTAAAAACCGCTTTTGGTGGTTCTCGTATATCAACCGCATGAGCAATTTACTCCGGCTTGCTTTTCGTAATGCTACAACCCGAATCCTGATCCTTGTTTTTGGTGCAGGATTCTTAATGGTTGTCTATTTCCTCGCACATTCGTATTATACTTTAATTAATGCTTACGAAGAAGGCGAATTAAGTAAACTGAAGGGTATTATTTATACTCTCGCACCGCAGATCAATGCCGATGAGCATGAATGGCTCTCAAATACATATCATCATAAAGACGATTTAAAACGTGCCGAAGATGACACGATTTACCTGAAAATT
>CALRTD020000018.1:0-20613 GCA_943371015.1 Synechococcus sp. UW140
GATAGCAATCGACATAATGTGAATTTTGTAACTCAATACCCGTCTCAAATATGTTGCCGGAATTGAAAACATTTTTTTTCGAAATCATATTATTTATGACTTCAATAGGACTTGCTACTGAACCAGTAGAATTAGTAATTTTTATATCGACCGACCTAAAGAAAGAATTGGCATGAGCAATTGTAAATAATCTATTCTTGAGAATTCTACCTCCCTGCACATCTTCCAAATGAACGAGTATTCCTGCATGTCTGTATGGCAGAATATAATTTTCAGCTATTAGCACATCTGTCTGATGCATCATATTGATAACCGAATCAGGAAATTCATGATAAAATATATTTCGCTTAACCTGATTTGATACTCCGAAAAGATCGAATCGAATATGCCCTTGAAAAATATAGTTCGACTCAAACGAAACCGAAGATGAACTGTCGATATTCGAGTGACAAGTGATATAGTTGCTCGAGAAAATACAGTCCTGCGAATTATCGACACGAATAGCTACATGATCATAATCAGTGGGGTATGAATAGTTCGTCTGATCGATAGTCATTTTCCTGAATCTGTAATGAGATCCGTTATTTACATGAATAACAGGCAGCGGAACCCATGAAACGAAAAATGGTGGTACAAGTCTTACATTTAAACTGTCGTTCGATTCTGAAATAAATGTGACTGTATTAACCGATGATGCCCCAGGGACATGATTGAAATTAAAAAACTCTTCATACTCTCCATCACGCACTAGAATGGTAACCGAATCGCAAACTCCAAGTGAATAAAGTGCCTGACAAGCCTCTCCAAAAGAAATAAAATCAGGGTTAAGTCCACCAAGCGTATAAACACCACCCATGGAATACTGAATATTGGGAACGATCAACGAATCATTAGTTGGATTGGCATCCAAGGTAAAGTTCGGATACCTTGCCACAATTTCAAGCTGATAATTATTCCCATATTGAAAATAATAACGAGAAATTGTAACGTTTGTTATCGTATCGCCGGGAAGCAATATACCCGACCATAGGAATGTATCAACCGCAATGCTATTCAGTTGTAATAAAAGATACGCCGTTTTGATCGTATCGGTAGGGATAAGCGAATAGTTGGCCAAGCTTATCTTTACATCAGGACTTCCGTGACATGATGTTGTTGATGGTTGATCGAGCGCAACTACGGCGATATCATAACGGGGTGTGAGCAAAAACTCATCGGCTCCGATGCATGTTGCAGTGGATGAACGTAAATCACCATCTATATCAACAGGCACATTACTCAAAAAAATGCCAGCCTGAAGTAATGCATTACCTGGAACAATATGAAGATCGCTTGTATTAATAAACACTGGCAAAACACTTACTGATGAAGAATCGTTTCCGGTAACAAGCCACGAAGTAAGTGTTGGGTAAGACGCAGAAATCAATCCAGTTGTGTATAGATCATTGTAGTTGCTGGATGCTCCGGTAAGTGCTGAATTGAATATAAATCCTCCAGCACTATGATAAAATATGTTATTACGCAACGACAAAGAAAATGCCCCAGAGGAAGACATAACCCAACTGTTAGCTGAAGGGCCATTGATGGAAACCGTGTTATGGTATATATCCAAAATACTGCATGATAACAGTTCAATACCACGGGTCTGGGCAGTAATAAAGTTATTAGAAATCAGTCCCCGTTGGGCAGCAGTACCCTGGCAATTGATCAACACAATTCCTCGCCCTGCCTGATAGTCAAGTTTATTCTGCTGAATATAGGGCAACTGGGTGCTACTCATATCTATCGCAAAAAATGAACCATTAGCCAAATGTTCCCGGGAAGAATACATTTTGTTATTAACGATTCTTATCTCCCTGCACTTTGATACTGTGATTGCCGACTGGGTCTGATTATCGAACGCATTATCGGCTATGACCCACTGACTATCGAGTGCGGTAACATTGGGGCGTGTAAGAAAAACACCGTAAGATCCATTTTTAAGCAAATTGTTCCGAATGATATTACTATCATTTGCGGAAAGGTTCGGTGATGATATGTGTATCAATGCATAGTTTGCTTCATATGTAGCAACCGGAACTACAGCAGGAACAGTGATGTTGTTGTTCTCCAGAATAACACCACGAGATCCGTTCTTGATTACAATAACATTGGTAGGGCCTACATTGGTTCCTGATCGCCGTAATCCTAATTTTCTGAATGTAACATACTGGGCACCATCAAATACAAGAGCAGAATTAATAGTGGCAGGCGGTCCGCCCAGTGACCAGTCTAAAATAGCCATGTTACTGTCCAGATTCTCCGACTGAAAAACGATTCTATTTTGTTCTGAAGCAAAAGGTATGGCAGGAACTGTTATAGTCTCTGTATAAATACCATCTCTCACATTCATTGTTACAGGTCCGCAAACACCTCTGGTTGCCAGATCGTTTATGGCTAAAGTGAAAGTACTATAGTCGGGCTGAAAACCGCCAATAGTATAAACTCCTGCCATATAACTACCGCCCGATAAACGCAGCGTATCATCGGATGGCAGGGGATCTTGATTCCCGTTGGGCTGCGATGTCCATATTTTTACAGAATATGGAGTTTGCGAAAGAAAGTTATACGTACCCAACATTACTGGAGTGGTTGTATCTCCAGGTTGAATAAGGCCGGTCCACATAAATGAGGGTTGCTGTATATTGTTAACCGACCAGCCAATAATAACGCTGTCGATATTATTACCTCCCAAGTTCAATACTTTTGCTGAAACAGCTAATGAACCTCTGCAAATGGGAAAGGTAATATTCGAAGACAACAACGAAGCATTATTCAAAGGCTGAGTAAACTCATCAGCTCCTATATCAGGAGCAGTTAAGTTTCTGACATCCCCGTCAATATCCGTAGTAATCCCCGAAATCGGATCTGCAGCACCATTTATGAATACATTTGTACTGATATGAAGATTATTTGTAGAAATGAAATTAGGAAGTACCGAAAGCGAATTGGCATCCCCCCCTGTGAATGACTGCCAGTTTGACAACCCAATAATAGTATTGCTTCCCGATACAAATTTAGCCGGCAAATAGTTGTTATAATTACTTGTGAAATTTGTTGTCGATGAATTAACTGAAAGTGCTGTATTACCCGTAGAAAAAATATTGTTTTTTACAGAAATCGAATTACTTGATAATACAGAAAGACCTGTCGTCTGTGCACCTCGTACATCGAAAGAATTATAGTATAAATTAATGGATGACGACTGAAAGAGCTCAACTCCGGAATTGATTGACGCACCGGAGGTAAGCATAAAAAAATTATTGTAAACATTCGCCGCAGGAGAAAAATTGCTATTAGAGATACTAATTCCTTTACCTCCAAGTTTATAAAAAGTATTAGACTCAATAGTAAGAAAACCAGAGCAGTTATTTATTTGAATAGACATATTTAGATTGCTGCTTTGGGTGTATGTAAAACTATTTTTACTGATTGTAATGAATGAAGCGTTCATTAATAAAACAGCAGATGCAGATTGCCCTGTAAATGTATTTTTCTCGATTACAGATCCCGTTTCATACTGGGTTGAACTGATTCCGCTAAAATAGATCCCGTATTGTCCGTTGGTTAATGTATTATTTGATATAATATTATTGTTTTCGTTACTTGACTGGCTTGAGTTAATCAATATAGAACTTATAGCATTAGAAACCGGGGAACACAACACCGAGTTACTGTCCAGTACATTATTTGATGCACCATTACTAAACAAAATCACGTCAGTGTAAGATGAAAAACCAACGCGGTAAAAATCGATGTGTTTAAATGAAATGTACTGAGACCCGTTAAGCTCAAGAACATAATTTAAACTACTAAAATTAGAAGCTGAAAACTGTAATGTAACTAAAGAAAGGTTTCCGTTTTCACCTCTGAAGGTAATTGTATTAATCTGCGATGATCCAGCAATAGCAGGAATACTTATTTGTTGAGCATATGTTCCGTTTCTGACACTAAATACAACAGGACCACAAACACCATTGGCAACAAGTGCATTTACAGCACTCGAAAAATCTGCATAATCTGGAGTTGACCCACCTATAGTATAGGTGCCGCTCATACATTGTCCGAATAATCTGGAAGAATGTAATAGAAAAACAAAAAGTACTATTAAAACTCTTCTTTTCGGTCTTGCGAAGAATAAATTCATAGTGAGGGTTAGATTTGACCATGTAAAAATAAATAAAATACACTATTTCAATATTAATCGCTCCAAAGCCCCAAACTTGTTTTAACGGCAAGATAAATTTGCTGGGTTTTGCGTTGATGGAAGTGCGTAATTTGGTGTAATAAACGGCAATTACATCAACCCAAACCACTCTGCTACCCAGGCGGTAGAATGAAAATCAATATCGGTTGCGAAAATGCCTGTTTTTCCGCCTCTTGCTGTTTTACCGTTTGGGTCAACCGGTAATGAATGGCCGAGTTTCTTAATCATAAAGAGCAAAACAACTTGACCGCTTGTTGAATTGCCATAAATCGATTCTGAAATTCGAGGGTTGTTAATGGAAAGGCGTTCGACGGCAGTTGTTGTTGTATCAACGCCGTGCAGCGCCGTCCATTGCTTTACCAGCTCTTTTGCATTTTGTTTGTCAACCGTCTTATCTGCATCGCCCTGAAAAATGGCGATTTGAGGATAAGTGCCGGTGTAACCGGGGCGGGCGGCGCGGGCTAATGCAGCCCATTCTTCGGGTGTTTTGGTGATTTTTCCGGCCATTGCTTTTCCGGCTTCGTTCAGGTTTTTGGCTGCGCTGAACGGGCCTCCTGCAAATAAAGCTCCTTTGTGTATCAGTTCCGGGAAATTCACCATTACACTGTTGGCCATTGCTGCTCCGGCTGATAAGCCGGTGATGTAAACTGTATCGAGCTTGTAGCGTTGCTTCATCCACAAAATCATGTTTTTTATGGATGCTGTTTCGCCCGAAATGGTATCCAGATCATCGGCATTGAACCAATTAAAACAAGAGCTGATGTTGTTGATGATTTGCTGTTCGGGATACAGCAGCGCGAAGCCGTGTTGATTGGCTAAATCATTCCAGCCGGTTTGTGTGGCACACTGCTTTGCGGTTTGCGAACAACCGTGCAACACCACAACAAGTTTGTTTTGTTTCAAACTATCCGGCACGTAAAAATTCATGAGCAGATCGCCGGGATTGCTGCCGAATTCTTTTTGCCGGTACAATACAACCTTTTCATTTTTTCGGGTGAGTGTTAATAAGGCCAGTTCTTCATTTATCGAAAACTGTTGGGTGCGAGTACATATATCGGTTACGAAAATTTTAAGTGAATCATTTTGCATCCTTGCATACACAATGTATTCGGTATTGATCTGAAATTCTACTCCGCAATCGCCGCTGCCTAAACCGGTTTCAACCCACACAACTGACCGGCTAGCTCCTTTGTAACTACGTGTAACTGAAAACCTGTATCGTTTTTGCATCGTCGTTCGTTCATCACCTAACAACTTACTTTTCACAAGCGAATCAAAAACAACTTTTCCTGAAAAAACAATTGCAGAAGCATTGTACTCTTCCTCAACCGATTTCTGACCAATACATGAGCAGGCTGCGAGAATTTGGGCAGCCAGCAATGCAAAACAAACAAGCGCTAGTTTTTTCATTTTACTAAAAATAAACAGCGATGAACAAACGCTGTTCATCGCTGCAAAATTATCAATCCACAATAATTTATCGTTTCTCAACTTCCAGCACAACAGCTACCCAACCTGCATCCGAAACAGGCTTTGTGAATTTCACATTTCCGCCCTCGCTGCTGAATGTTGCTGCCGAAGTAAGCTGTGTGCCCAGCGCTGTATTTATTTTATCGGCCAGTGTTGCGCCTTTTGCTGCGCTGATTTGCTGATTCACGGCATTGTAGTCAATAGGCTCATTGGTCACCAATACAGCCATTTCATCCATCGTGCCAACATTGTCGGGATACAGCGTATGATCTTTCGGGAAAAGACGTTTGCCGGTAATGCCGCAGTATGGTGAATGCTTTGCGGTATAAGGGAAGAGCACATAGCTGGTCTTATTGGTTTCAAGTCCGATCAGATAAGTATAGCACTCTGCAGTATTCGTAAACTGAATTTTAAACGGTGTGCCTTTCTGAGCTTTCGACTGGCCTTTTACCACCGGATTGGTTGTGCGGTAAATACCCACATTGCCCGATTTTCCGCGCGCTGTAAATGCAATTGCACTTTTTGTATTTTGATTTTCGAGACCGAAAAAACAATCTAATGTTGTGGGTGCAGGTTTATCTACAGCACCCATCGGATGCAGGCCGTATGCCTCAACTACAAAGTAATCGAAATCGTTGTAGCGCACCCAGCAGATACCATCTTTGCCCCATTCGCTGCCCCAGGAATTCATGATCTGAAATGCGCCACCTTTCAGGTAATCATCATAACCGATAACGCACATGGCGTGACCGCCAAATTCGTTGGTAAACGCAGCATCGAAGTCTGACTTTTCGGGGAACCAAACCTCTTTACCTTCCATGTTGCGCATAAACGAACCGCCAACGCGCATACCAATAACAACCGGAGCGCCTTGTGCAAGATTTTGTTTTATGGCCAGCATGTTTACGCGGTAATCATCATCGCCGCCGCTGCCATCGTTTTTCGACAAGCGCGATGCGCCTTTGATTTTATATTTTGCTGCAGCGTTAAAATCAGCATCGGAAGGCTCGTTAGAGCAGGTATTTTCATCATACGGAAACTGTGAAAGCGGAAGTCCGCCGCGTTGCTGCATTGTTTCCATTGCCTGCTGCAGGTATGCACCCTGACAATTTTCAAGTGCAATCTGGCTGTACAAAAACGAAGGGCTGAAACGAATTTGCTTTGGGTCTTGTCCGGTAGCGCGGCTTTGTAAAATTGTGCGCGCAGCATACGAACTGGCCCAGGCCACACATGAACCCTGCTTTCCCTGATTAAGCCGCGGAGGTGCAAAATTTATCAGTGAAACGCGCTCGGGCAGCGGATCTTTAATATTGTCAGCGAGCGGCTCGTAAACGGGTGCCTGATCGTACACCTCGCGCTTCATATCACAGCCTTTGCTGTATGATGATGAATTGGCTGTGCTGCCGGGCAAACTGCAACTCTTTCCACTGAAGAACCAAAATACCACAAGAGCAATAACTACCAGAATACCAATTTTCGGATTGCGGAACAAAAACCGAATGAGCTGCGGCAAAAACATGAGCAGTATTCCTAATCCGCCAAAGCCACCGCCTCCGCCGCCTCGGTTGAAGTCGGGACGATTGCCCGGATTAAAATTTGAACCGTTGTCGTTGTCGTCCTGATCAATTCTGATAGGCATAACTTATTGGGTTTAGGTTGGGACGAAATATAAATTTGATTCCCAAAGCTAATGCTGTTTCATCAAACAGAAAAGAAACAGTTATGATTTGATGATTATCATTAAAATATATGTGTTTTATATGAATGGTTAGCCTATTTTTGCCGAATACCAGAATACTAAAACCTAAAAAACATGAGAACAGTTGCCTTATCCCTTGCTGTGATGGCGCTCGGTTCCGTAACCGCCCTGAATGCCCAGAACCTTGTAAAAAATGGTTCTTTTGAAGAAAACAAATGTGAACCAAAAGGATGGGGCGAAATTGGCCGCGCATCAATGGTAAACAGTGCCAACAACACTACAGTTGATTATTATGGCCCCAAAGCCTGCAAAGGCCAGGCGCTTTCTACCGGTGATAATTTCATGGGCAATCAGGCCGCTTTTGAAGGCCAGCACTATGCCGGAATTATTGCTTACTACGCCGATGAAGCCAACGACTGGAGCAGCATCTGGAGCGGCGAAGTAAAAACCCGCAGCGGCTACCAAAACTACAGCGAGTACGTTCAGCTTGAATTTACCCAAGCTCTCGAAGCCGGAAAAACATACAGCATTTCTTTTCAGGCCAGCCTCGCCGATAAAAGTGCTTATACCGTTTCAGGTCTTGGCGCTTACATCTCGAAAGATAAAATGAACGAGATGAAAAACACCTACCTCGACGTTGAACCGCAAATTTCTTCATCAGCAATGACGGAGAATGCCGGCGGCTGGACAGAAATTAAAGGTAACTATACAGCCAAAGGTGGTGAGATGTATATCATTATCGGCTGCTTCAAAAAAGGCATGAACACTAAGCGTGTTAACGGAGAAGCCAATACATTGAATATGCGCCGTGCCTATTATTTTATTGATGGCGTAACTGTTGGCGGCGGAGCCGGTGCTGTTACTCCCGATCAGCCGAAAGACGACCTGTATGAGCAAATTCTGAGCGGCGCAAATATTTCGCTGAAAGGATTGAATTTTGAAACGGGTTCAGCCAAGATCAAACAAGAATCATATGCTGATCTCGACAAATGGGTTGCTGTACTTAAAGCACATCCTGAACTCAAAATTGCAATCGAAGGTCATACTGATGCTTCCGGAAATGCAGCTAGCAACCTGACGCTTTCAAAACAGCGTGCTGAGTCGGTTAAGAAATACTTCAGCGATAAAGGCATCAGCGGAGATCGTATGAGCACTGAAGGCTTTGGATCAACCCGCCCGATTGATAAAGACAATGTGAAAAGTTTGGCTAACCGCCGTGTTGAAATTCACATTGTGAAGTAAGCAGAACTCACACAAAAAAAGAGCCTGTATTTGTAACAAATACTGGCTCTTTTTTTTGCTTTACTTCTAAACTAAATTAATTGCATATATTAAAATTGTTTTGATTCGGGCGGGTAGTTGATGAATAGATTTAGTGTGAATTAATGATTATTAAAATATTCGTTTTCAATTACTTGCATTCAAATATTAATCAAGGCGCTGAAAACTAAACCCGTTAATAACTTTACCTAATAAAACACTTGACAAGGGGTAGTAAATCATTCTATATTTGATATGCGGAGATTGAATTGTACTTTTCATTGTTAGGCCTGATCAGCCTTTTTCGCAACGTTAACGGCCGTTTACTTTTTTAGTTTTCACCCATTTAACTTTCAATTAAACATGGCTTCTTCAAATTTGTCGTCTTCGACGACCCTAGAATCTTTTGTCCTTGCCGAACCAGCGGCTCACGAGCTTGAACATGGTATTTTTAAATGGTGGTGGTGGTGGCGTCGCTGCCGGGTACGCATCCTTTTCGTTACTGATTACCTTGATTATTCTACCAATGGATTTGGCCTGAGTGAGGTAATTACTAAGGCATTAAATACCAGCGGCCGCCCCAATGTAACTTTCCAGATTACAAAGGCAAGTTATTACACTGATTCAACTGCAGACATTGAGAATTTCCGCTTCACGGATCCTACTTTCAACACCAGCAACTATGATGAAGTTTGGGTATTTGGTGTTGCCGGTGATTTCAGCCTGCTTCCACCAGCAGAGCTTCAGGCAATTGCCAACTTTATGAATGCTGGAGGCGGCGTATTTGCAACCGGCGACCACGAAGATCTGGGCGCTTACTTTTGCGCCGAAATGCCGCGTGTTCGCAGTATGCGCAAATGGTACTACTACAATACACCCGCCGGCGATCCCAACCGTTTGCAAGCTCCTGATGTTAGCGGTCCCGACCGCCACGATACAATTGTTGCAGGCAGCACTCCCGGCGTACAGTCAAACGAACAGTCCGACGAATTCCCGCAAAACATCACCCCGAAAATCTACAGCAACGGCGGCGGAATTTTCGTACATCCTCTGCTCCAGAAAAGCGGCGGTGCAATTCGGATTCTGCCTGATCACATGCACGAAGGTTCATGCATTGCTCCTGCTGATCTTACCGAACCGATGCTCCCGGGTTCTTCGCTCGACGAATATCCGTTCCTTGCCGGAAGCTCAACCGAACGTGTATCGCCCGACGTGATTGCCATTTCATACTCAGGCGGCGGCGGAAATCCGAATGATTCCGGCGAAGTTAATCCACGCTGCTTTGGTGCAATCTGTGCTTACGACGGACACCTTGCCACTGGCAACATCGGCCGCGTGAGTGTTGATGCGACCTGGCACCACTTCCTCAATATCAACCTCGACGGAACAGGAAGCGGACTGAACGGTTTCTATGTTGGCGGCGTACCTACTCCTGAGTACGAAGACATTAAACGGTATTTCCGCAATATCGCCCTCTGGCTGGCACCGAAATACCTGCAAAAGTGTTTCCGCTACCGCTGGATTTATTACATCCGCTACAAATTTCCGCTCATCTGGGAACTGCGTCCCAACGAAAAAGCATCACTCGCTGAACTCCGCCGCGTAGGCGCTGAAACAGTGAAAATGATTCGCGAAACATTTGGTGATGCTGAAGTAATGGAAACCACAGTTGCGTTTGTCAACGAACTTCCTGAAAATGTTCGTCATGAACTGCTCAAAGAAGTAAATCCGTGGCTCAATACCCGCACCGATAAAGGTGAGCGAAACATTTCTAAAGTGACGGATGATAAAATCATGCGCGCTGAAGCACTTACAGAATGTATTCTCGGTGGTGTAATTCAAAGTATTGTTAACAACACACCGCTTGCACCGCGTATGTTTGAAGAATTGCTCGAGAAAAATGATCTCAGCGACGAGAAAATGGAAAGCATCGTTATCGATGGCATTTCACTCGGCCTCAATACTTACGCTGATGCAATGGTTGCAGTACGCGAAAAAGCAGCAGTCTATAGCGAAATGCTCAAAGTATCGTCTATCGATATCAAGCGCGGTCGCTAAAATCTGCTAATTCATTCGATTTTACGAATAGTTGATTTTAGTTCAGCCCTTCCGAATTTACTGTCGAAAGGCGAAAGCAGAATAGTTAAACTGCAAAACAACAATCAACAAATGCCCCTGTCAGAACGAGCGGAGTCGAGTTCTGGCAGGGGCTTCGTATATTGCGACATGCCGCACACTCCCCGCCAATACTTTCGTGCCCTGCTGCTCAAATTCGGAATCGGCAACCAAGCTGCATTTCATCTCAATCTGGATGAAATACGTGCTGATGATATTTTCCTTTGCTCCTATCCTAAATCAGGCAATACCTGGCTGCGATTTTTAATCGCACATCTTATCAGTTCACGCATCAACATTCATCCGAACAATATTGATGAGTTGGTGCCTGATGTGTATATGGCCACAGAAACTGCCAATCAATTAAAATCGCCGCGCATACTTAAAACGCATCATGCGCTTTTCGGTAGTTATCCGAAAACCATTTATGTGGTGCGTGATGTGCGCGATGTATTGCTTTCTTACTACCACTATCAAACATCACTTGGGAAATTCAGCGGAAGTTTAAGCGAGTTTATTCGCATTGCCGATACACTGCATCCGTTCGGAAGCTGGGGCACGCATGTGCAATCTGCACTTGGATTTCAGCAGAAATATCCGCAGCGCATTCTGGTTGTGCGTTACGAAGATTTGCAGCAACAACCCGAAGCCGAATTACAGAAAATACTGGCATTTACAGGTATAACACCTGCAAGAAATTGTGCAGAAGCAATTGAACATTCTGCATTCGGAAGGCTGCGTAAACTCGAAGACGAATACGGAAGCGCTTTCAGCGAAAAAAGCGGAACACATTTTTTCCGCAGCGGAAAAACCGGCGAAGGGCGCGCAACATTTTCGGCAGAAGAAAACGATTTTCTATTCAAACAGCATGACGGAATCATGCAGCAACTTGGATATTCCTTGTAAACACGCGGAAATCGTTACATTTGTTATATAACATCCGATCTATAAGCTATGCCATCTGTTCAGGAACTGATCGAAAAAATAGAAGCTGAAATTGAAGAACTTCCGCGCGGTGTTCTTCAACCCGATACAAACTACCGCCAGCTCCCCGAATGGAGTTCGATGCACGCGCTTATTGTTCTTGCGCTCGCCGAAACCGAATACAATGTAGCACTCAGCGGCGAAGATCTCCGCAGCTGTTCAACCGTTACAGATCTTCAGAAACTGATCAACAGTCGCATGTAAGCGATGGCTATTTTCACAACAGCAAACGTTCGTATCGCAGGTATTTCTGCCGCAGTTCCTGCGTGTTCAGAAAGCAATCTCGATTACGATAAGCTAACCGAAGCTGAACGCAAGCTGCTTGTGAAAACTACAGGCATCCTGCACCGCCGCATCGCTGCCGAAAATCAAACAGTTACCGATATCGGCGAAGTGGCAGGCAACAAACTCATCGACCAGCTTGGCTGGGATCGCAGCGAAATAGATTTACTGGTGCTTGTTACACAGTCGCGCGATTACATCTTGCCTTCATCGGCTGTGCTGCTGCAACACCGGCTTTCACTTCCGCACACCTGCGCGGCTTTTGATCTCGGACTCGGATGCAGCGGATATGTGTATGCACTTTCGGTGGCCACTGCCATGATGCAGAACGGAGGTTTTCGCAAAGGCATCGTAATTGCCGGCGATATTTCAACTGCCGGAACAAACGAACTCGACAAGAGTACGTATCTGCTTTTCGGTGATGCAGTAACGGCAACCGCATTAGAGCATAAACCGGGTGCAGAACCCATTCACTACAATTTGCAAAGCGATGGCAGCGGTGCAAATGCAATTATCATTCCCGACGGCGGAATTCGCAATCAGCCCAATCCGGAAACTTACATTTTGCACGAAGTTGAGCCGGGTATTGTTCGCTCTAGAAAAAACCTCTGGCTCAACGGACTCGATGTATTTAATTTCTCAGTTCGTGAAGCTCCCGCCAATATTCAGCAGCTTTGTGCAAGCAAAAATATAGCCATTGATTCACATGATTTTTTTGTGATGCACCAGGCCAATTTGCTGATGAATGAAACCATCCGCAAAAAACTAAAATACCCGGCCGAAAAAACACCCTACTCGCTCAGCGATTACGGAAATACAAGCTCAGCATCAATTCCCATTACAATTGTAAGCCAATGCGCTGAAGCAGCCAGCAAACCACAGCAATGGCTGCTTTCCGGATTTGGTGTTGGACTAAGCTGGGCAAGTATGAGTATAAAAACAGATGGCTTTGTTTGTATGTCTGTGATTGAAGTTTAACCGAACCACAATGCCAGCACGTCTCGCCCATTTTACATATCATTTGCCGGAGCAGGTTTATACCAATGCCGACTTCGCGAATGATTTTCCCGAAGCCAAAATGAGCAGTCTCGAAAAAACCGGAGTGTTCAAACGTCATATTACACCCAAAGGACAAACTTCATCAGATCTTGCTGTTATTGCCGCTGAACGATTATTTTCAGAATATGCTATTGATCGAAATACTGTTGACTTCTTACTATACTGCTCATTTGATTACGACCATTACACCCCTTCCACTTCCTGCTTGATTCAGCATCGGTTAGGTTTGCCTTCAACGTGCGGAGCATTTGACATGGGGCTGGGCTGCAGTGGTTATGTTTACGGAATTGCTACCGCGGCAGCATTGCTCGAAACACTTCAGCTTAACAATGTTTTGCTGCTTACCGCATCATCGCTCACTCATCAGATCCACCAGCGCGACCGGGGAAATCGTTTTTTGTTTGGTGATGCGGCATCTGCTTCGCTTCTAACACGTACAGAAAAGCCATCAATCGGCACATTTGTATTTGGAACCGATGGAAGTGGCGGTAATCAAATCATAGTTCCGCACGGAGGCATGCGCACACCTTTGCAGGAAGATTCATTCACCGAATCAACAGACGAATTCGGAAATACAACTGCGCCGGCCAATTTTTATATGGATGGCATCGGAATTTTCAGATTTACAGTTGGGATTGTTCCTAAGCTCGTTAACGATATTCTTACAAAAGCCGCACTCACTGTCAATGATATTGATTTGTTCGTATTTCATCAACCCAATGTTTTTCTGAATGAAATGCTGCGCAAGAAACTCAATATCCCGTCTGAAAAGTTTGTCCACGCCATGGCCGAAACCGGAAACACTGTTCAGGCTACCATTCCGATTGCATTAACTGAAGCACTGAAAGAGGGTAAACTTAAACCGGGTATGAAAGTGCTGCTCGCCGGATTTGGCGTTGGATTAAGCTGGGGCGGCTGTATAATTGACTATTAGTCGTTACGATTACAGTTATACGTACAGCTGATTCTTCTGCAAGAAAACAAAGCGCTCGCGCATCAATCAAAAACTTTCCGGTCCGGATCAATGAGTGGCGAAGCTTCTTCAAACTTTGCAGCAAACAACTGTTCGCCATCGGCATTCAGGTATCCGAATTTTCCTTTGTCTTTGAATACCGCAAAACCATTGACCATAGGCTGCACTTCATCGTAAGCAGGTGCAATGCTTATCTTCCCGGTACTGTCAATCATCCCAAATTTTCCTCCGCGACTTACTGGCGAATAACCTTTGTACATAACACCGATACTATCAAACTGCGGCTGCACAATGTAGTTCCCTTTATCATCAATCATTCCGCTGCCCGATTCTTCTTTCACTACAGTTCTGCCGCCGAAAAAGTAGATGTAGGTATAGGAAAGCGGCTTGTAAATTAAACTCCCGTCGGTTCGATAGCAGCCTGACATTCCTCCTGCTTCAACAGTAAAATAACCGGGCTGGAGATGGTAGATTTCATCAAATACAACAGGCAAAATTCTGCGGCCATTTGTATCAATTACGCCTCCTGCACCAGCATTGTCCTGACCATTTCTCAGATAACTCAACACTTGCTGCAGTGTATCTGCGGGCGCATTTTTGCTCAGTTCTTTTACATGGAAATAGCCATCGCCTAAGCTGTAAATAAAAACCCATTCAGGCTGAGAAACAAATTTTCCGTTCCGGTCAATAAGTCCGTAACGACCGTTTTGCTCAACAATAGCACGGTTAAACACATAATCGTCGGCAGCCTGAAATTGTGGTTCAATAATAACTTTACCGCTGACATCTGCATATCCGTAGCGTCCATCAGGTGCGCGAAAACGAATTCGGCCACAGCTTACTTTGAATGCTTCCGAAACAGCCGTTTGTAAAATGCCGGTTTGCTTACCTGTTTTATCAATGATACTGGTTGAATTGCCTTGTGTAACTGCAGCATACCCATCACGAAATGGCGTTGCATAATCGTATTTCAAGGCTACAATTTCTTTGCCGCCTGCATTGCAAAAACCATACTTCCCGTTTTTATAGATGCGAAACATTCCATCTCCGAAAACCGGTTGCTGCTCGTAAACAGGAGTTGCAATAACTTTCCCGGCGCTATCTACAATGCCGTATTTACCCGAAAGGGCCGGTTTCTTCGTTTCTTCTAAAACATCAAACTCATCATCACTGGTTGAATGTTGATTTTCGGATTTAGCTGATGAATCCTGCAGAAAAGGGAAATACCAATTGCCGTTATCGCTAGTAAATATTTCACTGTACTTCGGCTCAACTACAAGTTTGCCTTTCGTATTAATGAGTCCGTATTTCAGGTTTTTCCCGCCTTCCAGCAGCGCCAGCAGCATATCTTCGGCATTGCTTGTATCTTGAGTAATTACAAGCGCAAGCGGCCCGGTCATTTCTTTAAGATCCTGTAGTTGCGGCGTGCATACTAATTGTCCGGCAGCATTCACAATGCCAAGTGCACGGCCTTTTTGTACCACGCAAAGTTCAGAAGTATAAAAATAGGCTTGATCAAACTGGGCGGCAATCAATTCTTTTCCGCTTCCGTGTGCTGCAAATCCGAACCGGCCTTTATCAGCAAAAATAAAACACTCTGCACTGAACGGTATTACAGAATCCCAACGCGGGGCAAGAAGCTCTTTTCCCTCTTTATCAATCATACCGTACTTGCCGTTGCTTTGCACAACAGCAGCCCCGTTCACAAAACTCCAGGCATTGGTATATTGCGGATCGATTACAAAACTTCCGGTTTCATCGATGTAGCCATATTTTCCATCAACTTTTACACAACCGCGCAACTTTCCTGTTTTTCCGCAGGAAGCAAGCAACAGCAATAAACATAGGGCAAGAAAAGAAATGAATCTGAACATGCCGCAAAAATAGCGGAAATACGGGCAAATCAGGCCATCACGCCATTAATAGAAGTGGCGTGAACATATTCATCTTCGATATCCCCGAAAATTGCTTCGTAAGTAGTCCCGCAGGTTTTCTCGTGTATGTTTGGCCTGTTGACTACCAAATTGCGCCAGCGGGCAAACTGTTTGGGGTTCTTGAGCATATCCAGAAAATCGCCGTATTTCTCGTAATTATTGAAGAAATCACCGGCGAGAAGATAATGTACAAGCGAAAAAGCTGTCTGGTAACCTTCGTAGTTTGATTCGGAAGTAGAGCTCAGATTAGCCAGATTAAACGACTCAGGATCATAAAATATATTGATGAATTTCTCGACAAGATTGTATGCCCCGTCAATGTACTTTTTCCGATCGGCCATAGCTTTCATCCCGGCATCACGACCATCTTTCATAAGTACATCAAGCGCATCTGCAAACATTTTGCTGCTGTTCATTCCCAGATAAACACCCGATGCAAAGATTGGGTCGAGGAATTTCCCGGCATCGCCAAGCATCACATAGTTTCTGCCAAAGGTTTTCTCGGCGTAATAAGAATAGTCAGAAACAGCAATCAGTGGCTGGGCAATTTCTGCATCTTTCAGAATATCGTTGGTAAGAACACAGCTCCTTACTTCTTGCAGATACAGGGCTCTTTGCCAGTCTTCATGCCCTTCGGCAGTAAGTTTGGCTTTTTGCTCTTTCAGGTACTTACGATTAATTACAAGGCCAACGCTTACACGGTCTTTGCCAACTGGCTGAATGCCGAACCAACCGCTTTTGTGTTGCTCGAGATACACAATTTGCAGCAGGCCAACATCAATGCCTTGGGTGTATTTAGCTCCTTTCCAGTGTGTGAGGAATGCAATACGGTCAAGCTCCTGATAGGAATGCTTATCATTTGTGCGGCGGGCCAGAAAAGTATCTTGTCCGCTGGCATCAATCAAAAACCGGCCTTCATACGCATGCTTTAATCCGTCTGCTTCTGTTGTATGCACACGCACATTTTCATCAGGCAAATCAAGCTCTACCTTTTCTACTTTGGCCTGCTCTTTTACCTCTGCTCCGTGCTTGGCTGCATTATCAAGCAGCATTTTGTCGAAATCTGCACGAACTACATGAAACGAAAGATAGCTTTCATCATGAATAATATTCTGGAAGCACCAGGTTGAGCTTGATTTACCGTCGTGACTGGAAAAACGGGCTCCGGGTTTTCGCACGAAACGGCGTTTCATTTCATCATATACTCCAAGCTCTTTGAACAATGGATAGCAAAATGGCAACAGCGATTCGCCTACATGCTGACGAGGAAATTTTTCTTTCTCAAGCACAAGAACCGAATAGCCTTTCCAGCGCAAATAGGTTGCCGCCGAGGAGCCCGTTGGGCCACCACCAATAATGATGAAGTCGTAAACCGAGGATGTCATTGTTTCTTGAATTTGCCTCTTTAAATATACTGCATTAAGCGCTATTGTAATCCGTTTCAGCAGATTAACCTGATTTGTTGAATTGAAGCGTGATTTTTAAAACCCTAAATTCAACAAATTAATGGTTGATGAGTAATCGCAGATGTCAGTAGTTCACGGAAACAGCTATCATCAATTCAAAACAAACTTTCGCATTTCTGCTAATACAGTATCCGTCATTGGCGGAATACTTCGTGCAACGTGTCCGTCAATCCATTCACGTATATGAATATTCGAGACGAATGCCGAAAACTGTTGTTTCAGATAGGTGTTTACGTTACCGTTACTGCTTTTCATTTCAGACCAAACAGCAGCTCTGTTTTCGAGCAGAAAAACAATGTCTTTAAAGTCATGGCTTATTCTTCCGTCGCCTTTACCTCTGCTTAAAAAAGCTTCCAACTTGGCAGCAATAAAATAAGGTGCTGTAAGTATGTTGCTCTGATGTCGTCTGCTGATTTTCTGGGGTACCGCATTAACAAAACCGTCGGCATACCATTTATTTTTAAAACCAATCGACGGATCATCCGTTGGCATTACATCAACAATTACTCCGTCCAGTTTACTTCTGGCAAGCTTGCAATTTTAATTAGGATGGCCACATCCTGCGGCCTCATACCATTATGCTTTCTCATACCCAAAGACACAGCTTCTCATTTCGCATATCGCGAAACAAAAACTTTTCCTCAACTTTTTTAGCTTAACGCCACATAAGCAATCCAACTTGCCACATAAGCCAACACTCCCATAAATATGAACTGTATAATTGGCCACATCCAGCTATTGGTTTCGCGTTTCACTACTGCAATTGTGCTGATACACTGTAATGCAAAAGCATAAAAAATCAATAGTGATATGCCGGTAGGAAACGAATAAATCAGTTCGCCGGTTACAGCATCCCGTTCTTTACGCATTACCTCTCTGATCGGCTCCACGTTTTCTTCATCTCCGGCGCCGTAAATGGTGGCCATTGTTCCAACAAAAACCTCACGGGCAGCTAATGAGGTAATCAGTGAAATGCCTATTTTCCAATCGTACCCAAGCGGGCGAATTACAGGCTCAATAAACTTACCCAACTGCCCGGCATACGATGCTTCCAGCTTTGCTGCTGCTGCTGCGGTGCGTGCTTCATTTAGCTCGTCAAGCTGCGAAAGAAGTTCGGGCATGCGACCATTCTCTGCATCATTGATTTGTTGTGTAAGCATGGCCTCTGTATCGCGGGCGGCATCAAAATCCTGCCCCGGACCATACGAAGCCAAAAACCAAAGTACCACCGAAACAATCAGAATTACCTTACCGGCATCAATAACAAACACCCGCACTTTTTCATAAATGGTATAAAGTACATTGCTCCATTTCGGCAAACGGTAAACCGGAAGCTCCATAATAAACCAGCTTCTTTCGCGGGTTTTCACCAGCAGATTCATTACCCAGGCGGCAAGTAATGCCATTATAAAACCCAACAGGTATAATCCCATAAGCGTTAGCGCCTGTAAGTGGAAAATTCCGCCCACAACTTTATCGGGAATGATAAGAGCAATAAGAAGGGTGTAAACAGGAAGTCGTGCCGAACAACTCATGAGCGGTGTCACCATAATGGTGATGATTCGCTCCTTCCAATTGCTGATGGTACGTGTTGACATGATTGCAGGAACAGCACAAGCCATACCGCTGATGAGCGGAATAACCGAACGCCCGTGCAGCCCGAAACGCCGCATGAGTTTATCCATGATAAAACTCACCCGTGCCATGTAGCCCGAATCCTCCAGCAAAGCAATAAAGAAAAACAGCAAGGCTATTTGAGGTACAAACACCACTACTCCGCTCAGTCCGGCCAAAATGCCTTCGGTAAACAAATCGGTGAGCCAGCCGGCCGGCAATATACTGCTGCACCAGCCGCGCAGTGCAGCAAACCCATTTTCTATCCACGCCATCGGATATTCGGCGAGGTAAAAAATCGACTGGAACATGATGAACAACAGCGCCAGAAAAATGATGTACCCGCCAATGCGGTGCGTGAGAATTTTATCAAGGCTTCGGGTAAAAGCAGGCCGCTCTGGCTGATTTTCTGTGCAGGCTGCTATGTGCTGACCAATAATGCCGTGGCGGAATAAACTCTCTTCGGCCTGTGCCGCTGAGGGCGTAAAACCTGAAACTTCCAGAATCGACTGAAGCGGGCTGTTGGCAGCAACCAATAAATGCGCTTTGTGCAATGCCGCATAGTCGCTTAGCCCGGGAAACTCTTTCTGCACAAGCTTTACCGCATCCGGAGCTACCTGAGATAGGTCGCAGAACGGATAAGCAGGTACTGTAAGCGGTTCGCAAATCGCGGCTTTAAGTTCACTGATGCCGGACTTATCGCGGGCACTTACCGGAATTACCGGAACGCCAAGCCTGTTGCTGAGCCTTTCGGCCTTAATGTGCAAGCCCGATTTACCGGCCTCGTCTATCATGTTCAGCACCAGCACACAGGGCCGACCGAGATCAATTACCTGACCGGCAAGAAAAAGACTGCGTTTAAGATTGGTTGCATCAGCTACGATGAGCGTCAGCTCCGGATAATCGGCATTGGCTGAGTCAGTAAGCACATTACAGGCTACAATCTCGTCAAGCGATTTCGGATAAAGACTGTATGTTCCGGGAAGGTCAACACAGGTAATTTCAAATGACTTACCGTGTTGTCTGTGCTTAAACTTCCCCAGCTTCTTATCAACAGTTACGCCCGGAAAGTTTCCGGTTTTCTGATGCAAACCGGTTAACGCATTAAAAAGTGTAGATTTCCCGCTGTTGGGATTGCCGACCAGTGCAATGCGGCGGTTTATAGTGGATGGGGCAGCGGCAGACACAGATCAGGAAGCAGCATTGAGCCGGCGAATGCAAATTGTGGCAGCCTCAGCACGGCGAAGGCTAAGCACATAACCAGAAATATTGATCGCAATTGGATCTCCCAGCGGAGCAATTTTCTCAAGCATCACCTCTTCGCCGGGAGAACATCCCATTTCAAGCAGCTTCAGCGAAAGCAGTTTATCGGTAAATGATTCGATTACCGCACGTTCGCCGGGAGCAAGTGTATCGAGATGATCTGAAGTTGCAGACATAATTACTTTACAAAAATACAATACACCCACCGGTTGAACCTACCTAAAAGAGGGTATTTTGATTTTGCGGGA